>JBIHZP010000290.1:0-2658 GCA_044231315.1 Daejeonella sp.
TGCGTTCAGGCGCTTCAGGAAGTGGTTATAACGGCTTCAGCGAAAATAAATTTTATAGAGCTTCGCTATTGGGCTCCTGTTAAGTTCTCAACCGATGATTTTTCAAATATTAATTGGGATTATAGCACGGAAAGACTTATAGTCAAAGGCACAGCTTCAGAAGGGTCCACACCCTGTTGGCCAGGATATACTAAAAATTCAGACAGCGAATGTGTACCTCTACCTTGCTCAGGCGATCCGGTAAGAAACCCAGAAATTGCACCACAAACTAACTCTAAAATACAGGGTGGCTTACACAATACTTGCGCTAGAGTTGATCCCCGGAAAACTTGTTACGGAAAAGTGGGATACAGACTACATGATGGGGTGGATATTAAAAATGATCCAGGGAAGCCTATTTTTGCCATGCATGACGGTAATGCCACAATAAAATATGAAGAAGACGGAGCGGGTCACTATATAAAAATAACATCTACAGTCAATGGCGAAAAGGTAGAATTAACCTATTTCCATTTGCAAGAAACTGGGATGAAATCTGGGTCAGTGCAAGCAGGAGATATTATTGGTTACCAAGGAAGGTCGGGAAACCTTGATAAAGCGATTAAAAAGGGCTATGCCGTTTCACATGTACATGTTAAAGCTGCAAAAAATGGAATTATGACCAATCCCTTAAATTATTTTGCAACAAAAATTGACCCCCAAACGGGTAAAGTATTAAATCCTTGTTTTTAATTATTTTAAAAAATACAATTATGAAAAAAATAGTTATTGTTTTATTGGTATCACTTTTTTACAACCAATCTAGTTATTCTCAAATCAAAGTAAATATAATAAGCGATGCAGAGTATGAACAAATAAAAATTAACGATATACCCTTATTCGATCTTATTAGGACTAACGGCGATTATTCTAAATTAAAATTAATGTTTGGAAATGATTTGCAATTCAAGACCTATAATAAATCATTTGAAGTGGTTGAATATTGGAATAATAAAATTATTGCCCGCTTTGAAGAGGACGATAAAATTTTAACTTACTTCAAATTACATTACCCAAGCACATTAACAATCAAAGGAAAAAGGGTAAAAATTGGAGATAATATGAGTGAATTGGGGCTTGTGGTAATCGACACAACGTCTTCAACTGAAGTGTATTCTATTGATTATATCGATGAAGAAACGCATACAGCAAGTTTTACCATTGAAGTAAATCCCATTACAAAAAAAATAACGAAAATTTATTATATCCTTTTTTAATTAATCACTTGAATACTGGGTTTTGAAGACGCAAAAGGTAAATATTCAATAAGCTCTTGTTTTAAGGAGCTTATTGAATCCTTATAAAGTGGTTCGAAGATTTACAACTATTTGCAAATCTGAAAAGCCAATTGCGCAGCAGGTAAGAGTATATCTATTCTACGATCAATTAAATATCTTTATGTCATATTGAAATATGAAAAAAGTAATTATTTGCCTATTTGCAACTTTAATATACGGTTCAGCAGGCTTTGCTCAGTTTAAAGGAAATACCTTAACTGAAGAGGAATATTATGCCATAAAAATCAATAATATCCTTATAGGAGATCTCATTGATACACGTGGTGATTATTCTAAGTTAAAATTAATGTTCGGGAATGATTTGCAATATAAAACCTATGACAAATCATTTGAAGTGGTTGAGTATTGGAATAATAAAATTACTGTCCGTTTTGAAGAGGAGGATAAGACTTTGACTTATCTTGAATTACATTATCCAATTACATTAACAATTAAAGGAAAAAGGATAAAAATTGGTGACGATGTGAGTGCGCTCGGGCTTGTCAAGGTTGACACTGCTAATGGTGAGTATTCCATTTACTTTAACGATGAACGAACTTTAACAGCAAGTTTTACCATTGAAGTAAATCCAAGCACAAAAAAAATAACAGAAATCTATTATATCCTTTTTTAATTAATCACCTGAATACTGGGTTTTGAAGACACGAAAGGCGAATATTCAATAAGCTACTCTAACCAGTAGCTTATTGAATCCCTATGAAATGGTTTGAAGATTTCTAATTATTTGCAAATTTGAAGATCCATTTTTCGTAGCAGATGAGAGCCTATCTATCTTATAATCAAATAAATATCCTTATATTAATATCATATTTAAATATGAAAAAAATAATTATTTGCCTCTTTGCTGTAGTTTTATACAGCCAAATAAGTTTTGCTCAATACAAAGGAAATCCAATAACTTTGGAGGAATATTATGCTATAGAGATTAATGACATTACTATTTTAGATCTTATTAGGACTAATGGTGACTATTCTAAATTAAAATCAATGTTTGGGAATGATTTGCAACAAAAAACTATTGATAGTCCGAGTTCTGGCGTAGAATTTTGGAACAGTAAACTATTTATGCGTTTTGAAGAGGAGGATAAGATTTTGTCAAACCTCAAATTGTTCTATCCAAACACCATCACAATTAAAGGAAAAAAGGTCAAAATTGGAGACGATGTGAGTGCACTGGGACTTGTCAAGGTTGATACTTCCAATGGCGGTTATTCGATTTATTTTAATGATGAAGAAACTTTAACAGCAAGCTTTACCATTGAAGTAAATCCCAGCACAAAAAAAATAACGAAAATCTATTATATTCTTTTTTAATTAGTCT
>JBIHZP010000291.1:0-2651 GCA_044231315.1 Daejeonella sp.
CATACCTAAAAATGAAATACCTACAACAATCATTCGATGTAAAATTTGAGTACAAGGTTTACTTTGGTTCCGGACTTTTTAATCCTTCAAATACCCTGCTTAATGATTTTTTGAAGGGCACAGGGATGGTGAGGAAGATATTTTTTGTGCTTGATGCAGGAGTCGGTAGGGAAGTTGTGGATCAGATTAAAAACTATTTTAATGTGCATCATGCTGCTCAATTAGTTCCTGAAATATTGCTTGTTCCGGGTGGTGAAATTGTGAAAAATGACACGCAATATTTTGATCAAATTCTGGATGCGGTAAATAAGCATAAAATCGACAGGCACTCCTATATTGCTGCAATTGGTGGAGGTTCGGTGCTCGACCTAGTTGGATATGCTGCGGCAGTTTCACATCGCGGAATACGCCATATCCGCATACCTACAACAGTTTTGTCGCAAAATGATTCGGGCATTGGGGTAAAAAATAGCATTAATTATTTTGGCAAGAAAAATTTCCTTGGGACATTCGCGCCTCCAATTGCTGTTTTTAATGATGAATTATTCATAAAAACTTTGTCCGATCGTGATTATAGATCTGGAATTTCTGAGGCAGTTAAAGTAGCGCTCATCAAAGATTCTGCATTCTTCGACTGGATTGAGGATCATGCAGGTGAACTGGTAGAACGGGACCAGGAAGCGATAAACTACTTAATTTGTCGCTGTGCAGAGCTTCACATGCAACATATAGCGAGCGCTGATCCATTTGAATCGGGTTCTTCAAGACCATTAGATTTTGGTCATTGGAGTGCGCATAAATTAGAGCAATTATCAAATTTCGAGGTTCTTCATGGTGAAGCCGTGGCCATGGGAATGGCTCTCGATACGCTTTATTCAAATTTAACGGCTCATTTATCTGACCAGGAATGCCAAAAAATTATTAATCTTTTGCTGAAATTGGGCTTCGATTTAGCACATCCAATGATGGAGATAAATGATAATCAATCTCCAATTTTATTGGGATTGGAGGAGTTTAGGGAACACCTTGGTGGAGAATTAACCATTATGCTCCTCAAAAAAATCGGTGAGGGTTTGGAAGTGCATGAAATAGATCCAGAAATTTTAAAAAAAGCATCCCACATTCTTCGCAACAGATTATGAAACTCGAGGCTGGGCATTTAAGTTATTGCACTAATATTCATTCTGGAGAAAGTTGGAAGGATCATTTTGAATCGTTGGACTTAAATTTTCCGAGCATAAAAAAGGAATTTTCTCCATATCAAGCCATGGGCATTGGTTTACGTTTATCTAATTCCGCAAGTATTGATTTACTTGATTTAGAAGAGTTAAAAAGCTTTAAAAACTGGCTGAATCAACAGAAAGCCTACGTTTTTACAATGAATGGTTTTCCTTATGGAGACTTTCATCATACGGTGGTGAAAGATCAGGTACATGCACCCGACTGGACAAGCCAGGAGCGAGTGGATTATACCTTGCGACTCTTCAATATTTTAGCTGAATTATTACCTGAGGGAATGGAGGGCGGTATTTCTACCTCACCATTAAGCTATAGGTTTTGGTTTTCAACGAATGAGCTAGCCAAGGAAGCAAAAGAAAAAGCAACAAGACATATAATTCAGGTTGCTGAGGAGCTCTTTAAAATTAAAAGCGAATCTGGAATAATAATGCACTTGGATATTGAGCCAGAACCCGACGGGCTCCTAGAAACAGGTGCCGAATTTATCGACTGGTATGAAAACATGCTTCTCCCCATGGCTAAGTTGATTTTGACTAAGAATTTGTCTATGAGTGAGTTAGAGGCAGAACATTGTATTAAAGATCATATTTGTTTATGCTATGATATTTGTCATTTTGCAATTGGTTATGAACAACATGCCGATGTATTGCGTAAGCTCGGTGAAAAGGGAATAAAGACTGGAAAAATTCAAATTAGCGCGGCTTTAAAAGCAGATTTGCCAAAAGAAAAAATAGCGAAAGCCAAAATAATCGGAGCTTTCTCAACATACAATGAAAAAACCTATCTGCACCAAGTGGTGGCTAGGAAATTTGATCAATCATTAATTCGTTATCGTGATCTTCCGGAGGCTCTTGAAGATACTGATAATGAAGGTGTTGTGGAGTGGCGCTCTCATTTTCATGTGCCCGTTTTTTCAAAGAATCTCGGGTTTTTACAATCCACGCAAGAGGATATTGTTGAAGTTTTAAAAATTCAAAAAAATAGCGCTTTTGCTTCTCATTTGGAAGTAGAAACCTATACTTGGGAAGTGCTGCCTGAATCGCTAAAGCTTCCAATAATTCAAAGTATAATCAGAGAGTTGAACTGGGTTAAAAAACAATTAGTGTAAATTCAAAGACATGAAAAAAACAGTTGTAATTGATGTGGTAGCACTCTCAAGCTCTGTAATTGGGGAGCATACTCCGTTTTTAAGTGATTATGTCAAGCGTAAACATCTCTCTAGAATTGAACCTGTTTTTCCAGCATTAACCACTTCAGCACAGAGTACTTATGTAACGGGTAAATGGCCATCAGAAACTGGCATTGTAGGTAATGGCTGGTATGACCGGACAGACTGCGAGGTTAAATTCTGGAAGCAGTCTAATAAGCTGGTGAGCGGTGAAAAAATATGGGAAATTGCTAAAAAAGAGGAT
>JBIHZP010000292.1:0-2636 GCA_044231315.1 Daejeonella sp.
TTTTAAGATGTATTTAGGCAAATAAAATCACCAGCATTTACCTTTTAAGCTTTAATCTCGATTTAATTTGCGAAAAATTCAGGTTTTATCCGCATCGCAATCCTGATCGCAATGCAAGGGAATAATCTTACGCTTCATGGCCAATTCAGAATATAAAAAACTACCTATCCTAGTAATTTTAAGGATGTAAAGCGCCGGAACGAATAGCCAGAAAGCAGGAATGCGCATGGATATTTGAAGAATTGAGTCAAAACCAAAATATATTTTACCATTGTTTTTAATGGATGCTATCGCCTTAAGGCCTTTATTCCTAAACTCCTGACTCGGCACTTCAGATGTTCTAATGTCTTCAGTGCTAATAAGATTGAGAACATCCAATTTCACGATGCTCCTGCCAAATTTCGTACACATTGGGCACCAAGCATCCACAAAAACTTTCAACTTCCTAATCTGCATAAATTGCCCTTTATTGATTTACAAATTTAAGATTATCATTTTGATAAATGGTGGAAATTAAATGCGCGTCATGGGGATAGGTCGCGACCTGTCCTTGCGAAATCATTTACGTATCGCGCGTTACATGGACAGGTCGCGACCTGTCCCTACGTCAATTTTTCAATATTATTCATATCCTAGTATCTCAAATTTGATTCTATGTTCACAAAATACCTCACACTCTGCTTAGTGGTTCGGGCTTTTTGACCAATCACTATGGGTCATTTCAAATTTTATTTCTTCCGATCCATTTTTACCTACTTCTGTCCAACCTGCCCGCCTATAAAACTTTTCTGCCCTAGTGTTAAAATCTGTCCCCAGCCAAACTTTATCTTTTGTCTGTGTAAAATACCAGTCCAACATTGATTTATGCAATAATTGCCCAATTCCTTTCCCCTCAAATTTAGGGTCTAAAAATAAAGCCCAAATGTTATTTTCCATCAGATCAACAATTGCAAAGCCAACAATTTGTTTGTCAATTTCACACACCCAACCTTTTCCTCTTTGGCTAATAAATTCTTTACAATCTTGATCTGTAACCAAGTTTGGATGCGATAAAGTATTTTCAGTCACAGAATTCCTTATGATTTGAATTTGGCCAATATCATCAATCCTCGCCTCTCTAATAAGCATAATTTGATTCTTTATTTTTCATCTATCTAAATTGAAAAAGATGGAGAGCAATTTTAACACGCTTACAATTTTAGTCGTAATAAAATCTGCATTTAGCAATTTGAATTTCATCATCCTTTAATGGTAAATTAAACGATGTTAATCATCAATTCTCCCAGACCAAAATCCACAATAATTAAATTTTAGCAGCTAAGTTTTTACAATTCCTTTAAATGGTTTTCGTGATTTGAATTACTCCTACGATCGGGAAAATAATAGGTAATTGATTTACCACTAAATGAAAATGTGCTTCGTTCATGTTTTAATTATTTACAGATTAAACATTGACACCAAAAATATATCCTACGATAGCGGATAAGCCCATCGCAATTGTTCCCCAAATTACAATTCTAATTATTGCTTTGCTGATACTTGAACCGCCTATTTTTGCAGAAAGCCCTCCTAGGAAAACAAGTGATAAAATTGTAAAACCATATAAGAAATATTCCATTTGGGAAACAGGAGCAAAGATTGTTACCAAAAGTGGCAAAAGTCCGCCAACCGAAAATGCCGCACCAGAAACAAAAGCTGCTTGTATCGGTTTTGCCTGACTTATTTCGTTAATCCCCAATTCATCACGTATGTGTGTCCCCAAAGCATCCGCTGCGGTTAATTCTTGTGCCACTTGCCATGCTGTTTCTTTTTTTAGCCCCCTTTTTTCATAAATCTCGGCCAATATTTTAATTTCTTCTTCTGGCATTGTTTCAAGTTCTATCTTTTCTCTTTCTATATCTGCATTTTCAATGTCTGTTTGAGAACTTACAGAAACATATTCGCCTGCAGCCATTGATAATGCTCCCGCTACAAGTCCCGCAACTGTTGCTAAAAGTATAGGGTCTCTCGTTGTACTAGCCGTAGCTACACCAATTGCAAGACTTGAAATTGAAATTATACCATCATTTGCTCCAAGAACAGCAGCCCTTAACCAATTACTTCGGTGTATATAATGGCTATCTAAATAGTTATCTATGTTTATCATTTTTCTTATTGATATTCTAAAAGCAAAATTATTGCCAAATTTATTGCCGTCTCACAAAACCCTCCTTATCCAACCAAAGCTAGCCTAATAAGGCAAAAAATGCAGGGACATCTGAATAAAACTAATTATAAAAGATTCTAAAAACAAAAGCCCCTTTTGAGGGCAGATGAATACAATAACCCAATCAAAAATTAATATTTTTCCTATCTTAGAATTTCAAATTTGATTCTATGTTCACAAAATACCTCACACTCTGCTTATTGGTTTTAAGCACAACCTGCACTGCTCAAACGAAGGGCTGGATAAGCCTTTTTAATGGTAAAGACCTTAATGATTGGAAGGTGAAAATCAATGGCCACCCGATAAATGAGAATTATCAAAATACTTTTCGGGTGGAAGATCAAGTCATGAAAGTTTCTTACGATGGTTATAAAGAGTGGAATGAACGTTACGGACATATATTTTATAAAAACCCTTTTTCGGCTTATGT
>JBIHZP010000293.1:0-2631 GCA_044231315.1 Daejeonella sp.
ATAACAAGGAACAGAAAAAATCTTTTGTAACAGATTAATTAAGATTTATTAAACTCTAATATTACACTGAGCTTGTTTAAAAATCAAGAAGAAATTATAGCTGGCATAGGCGCACCGAAAATTATTTTAACAATAGTAGTAGTATAATTGATGTTTGTAGCTAAGAAAATCCAGAAATATGCGTGCTTTCAGGCGTAGCATAAAAGAGTTGAAAGATACAAAGGATGGAGTTTCAGAGGATATCAAAAAATCTGCACTTGATTAAAAGAGAGCTAAAAAGGACAATAAATCATTCTTTTTTAGCTCTTAAAATCATTTATTAAATCTCAAATAGCTTACAACTGGGAAATGATCTGAAGGATATTTTCCCAAATAGGTATCAGTTAAAATGCCCCATTTTGTGGATGTAAAGTGCTTTGAAATAAATATATGATCAATAACATCCATTCCCCGAGGGGACTTAAAACCATTGAAGGATGAATTATTTTCATAAGGGAATTTCACTCCTAAATATGAATCGCTTAAGATTATGGAGCCTGTTAAAATTTGGTATAATTCGCTCGAACGATTACCATTAAAATCGCCAGTTAGCACAAGCGGCTGATTTCCTGCAATTTCTTTTATTTTTTGCACCATTAGCTTCGCGCTTTCTTTCCTCGCTATCACACCCTGATGATCAAAATGAACATTAAAAACGTAAAACTTTTTGCGGGTTTTTAAATCTTCTAGATGCACCCATGAACAAATTCGATTACAACAGGTAGCATCCCAACCCTTTCCTGGAACATCTGGAGTTTCAGAAAGCCAAAAATCACCACTTTTTAGTAATTTAAAGAGATCTTTTTTATAGTAAATGGAAGAGTGCTCCCCGGCTTCCTTACCATCTTCCCTACCCACACCATAGCGTGCATATTCTGGCAAAGCGCTGCTCATATCATCCAATTGATTTTTATAAGCCTCTTGGACACCAAAAACATCAAAATCGTGAAAACGTATCAAATTGGCTACACGTGGAGCACGATCGACCCATAAATTGCCAGTATCTCCATTATTAAAAAGGCGCACGTTATATGTAGCAATTTTAAGGGTTTGAGCCTCAATCCTAAGTATGCTAATCAACAACAATGAGCATAAAAAAGTCTTTTTGATAAACATCATGAAGGTTATTAAACTAGTTAATGAAGGTATATTAAAAAAGGTGCTTCCCGAATGAAAAGCACCTTTAAATTAATTAACATAAATTATTTTATCGGAGTTGGTCCCGCAACTTGAGCAATACCATTTAAATCATAAACAATATTACCGTCTCTCAAAGTCATTTCTGTTTGAAACCTTTGAGTACCTTCAATTTTACCCCCTCTAACAGGCCAGCCAAACTTACCGTCGTTCACTTTAAAGATGGCGATATCCGCTACGGAACCTACGGAAAGATTACCAAGCTCTTCACGTTTAATTGCCTTAGCAGGATGCCAAGTACTTGCCGCAATCACATCTTTAAGTGGCATTCCAGTGGCCACAAATAGGCCAATTAGGTTTTCCATACTTTTCATCGGACCATTCATACTTCCTGTGTGTAAGTCGGAACTGATGGTTGTAGGGAAAAACCCTGCTTTAACAGCAGGAACACCTTGATTATAAAGATAACTCGCTCCACCAAAACCGATATCAAATACAATTCCTCTATCGCGTGCCTTATAAACAAATGGTTTTACTTTACCGTTCATATCTACAATTGACTCTCTACCATTGGGGTTGTTTGTACCATTTCCACCAAAAGCATGGGTATAAATATCGCCAGAGCGGAATTTTACATTAAATAAGGTATCCAAAGATAAATACGGATCCGAAGAACCAAAATCAACCATCACTGGAAGGTTTGCCAAGCGACCCGCCTCCATTAAACGATCGATAGGCTCCCAAGTACGACCGCTAAAATGAGCAATCTTAAAGCCAACAATGTCATTTGGATATTTTTTTGCGACCTCAGCCGCTTTTTGGGAATCCATTTCTTTAATATTATTCTCGCCAGCACCATCCATTCCTGTTCCGACAATATTTAGCAAAGCCATAACACGGGTTTTGGAAGCATCAATGGTTTGCTTTTTATATAATTCAAAGTCCCTCCAACCCGTACACCCAGCATCAACAACTGAAGTTACACCACTTCGGAAAGTAAATCCATCAGCAGGCAATGCTGTAGCCGCATTTTTCAAATAAGAACCATCATGACCCCAGAAAAAATGGACGTGAATATCAATTAAACCAGGAGTAACATATAACCCTTTGGCATCTATAACTTGATCTGCAAGATTTGCGTTGATATTTTTAGCGACCATAGCCACCTTACTTTCAACTGCTGGAACAGCGGCACGTGCCTGATTATTACCATTCGCGGGACGGGCTGCTTGTGCACGCGTGCTAGCTGTAATGGCAACATCCATTACTTCATTGATATTATTTTTAGGATCAATTACATGTCCCCCCTTAATAATATAACTGTAAGGCTTGCCCGAGCTAGTGGCAGTCTGCTGAGCCTTTGCACCTAATCCGAAGATTAAGATTGCAAAAAATAAAAAATGCTTTGTTCTCATTGTGTTTTTTGAATTTTATATGAAATATAAGAAAATACTA
>JBIHZP010000294.1:0-2628 GCA_044231315.1 Daejeonella sp.
AGGTTGGCGTAGTGTTCGCTACTAGCGGACCGGGGGCAACAAATTTAGTTACAGGCCTTGCGGATGCCATGATTGACAGTACTCCTCTAGTTTGTATCACGGGACAAGTATTTGCTCATCTTTTGGGTACCGATGCTTTCCAAGAAACTGATGTCATTAACATCACCACTCCAGTTACCAAATGGAATTATCAAGTTACGGATGCTACTGAAATTCCAGAAGCAATCAGTAAGGCGTTTTATATTGCAAGAAGCGGCAGACCTGGTCCGGTATTAATTGATATCACCAAAAATGCACAGCTGCAAAAATTTAATTATGGTGGATATACCCCTTGCAATCACATTCGTAGCTACCGACCGAAGCCATTAATCAGAAAAGAATACATCCAACAGGCGGCCGAATTAATCAACCAAGCAAAAAAACCATTCATTATTTGGGGCCAAGGGGTTATTCTGGGTGAAGCGGAAAAAGAATTTAAAGCTTTAGTAGAAAAAAGCGGTATCCCCGCTGCGTGGACCATTCTTGGTGCAGGAGCCATTCCTACAAGCCATCCTTTAAATGTTGGAATGTTGGGAATGCATGGAAATTATGGGCCCAATGTACTAACCAATGAATGCGATGTACTTATCGCCATTGGTATGCGCTTTGATGATCGCGTAACCGGACGCCTAGATAAATATGCTAAACAAGCAAAAATTATTCATTTGGATATTGACCCATCTGAAATAGATAAAAATGTACAAACAACAGTCCCAGTTTGGGGAGATTGCAAAGAAACTATTCCTGCCTTAACCGAGCTAATTAAACAAAAAGAGCATACTGCATGGTTGCAGAAGTTTAGAGATTTCGACAAAAAAGAGTTTGATACGGTAATCAAAAATGAGCTTCATCCTACCAGTGGCGAACTCACTATGGGTGAAGTGATTCATCAATTAAATGAATTAACAAAAGGTGAAGCTATCATAGTTACAGATGTTGGTCAGCACCAAATGGTGGCCTGCAGGTATGCCAAATTGAATAATACTAGGAGTAATGTAACGAGCGGCGGACTAGGAACCATGGGTTTTGCGCTTCCTGCGGCCATTGGAGCAAAATTTGGCGCATTACAAAAGACAGTAGTTGCCGTAATTGGCGATGGCGGCTTTCAAATGACGCTACAGGAACTTGGCACAATCATGCAAAGTGGTGTGGATGTAAAAATCGTGATTTTAAACAATCGCTTTTTAGGGATGGTAAGGCAATGGCAGGAGCTTTTCAATGATAATCGCTATTCTTTCGTTGATATCCAAAGTCCTGATTTTGTGGCTGTGGCAGCAGCCTACGGCATCAAAGGCAGAAATATTTCTGAACGTGCAGATCTATGCTCGGCCTTAAAAGAAATGCTGAATAACAAGGGCTCATTCCTTTTAGAAGTGATGGTTATGAAAGAAAATAATGTCTTTCCAATGGTTCCACAGGGATGTAGCGTGAGTGAAATTAGGTTGAAATAATAAATGTTCATTAAAAATAGACAGGAAAACATGAGCAATCAAAACGAGATAGAAAAATCTTCTGGGAAACAGGAATATAATATTACAGTGTACACCGAAAACCAAATCGGACTCCTAAATAGGATCGCGATTATTTTTACTAGACGCAAAATAAATATCCATAGCCTCAATACTTCCCCTTCTGAAATTGAAAGCATTCACCGCTTTAACATTGTAGTTCAAGAGACGGAAGATGTGGTAAAAAAGCTTGCCCGACAGATAGAAAAACAAGTTGAGGTACTAAAAGTATATTTTAATACTAACGATGAAGTGATTTGGCAAGAACTTGCATTGTACAAAGTTCCTACAGATATTATAGCCGAAAAGGCGAGCGTAGAACGTTTATTACGAGAAAATGGCGCTCGAGCAGTAGTCATTCGAAAAGATTATACCGTTTTTGAAACCACCGGACACCGAGAAGAAACGGATGCATTAATTAAGATTCTTCAACCTTTTGGACTAATTGAATTTGTGCGTAGTGCGAGGGTTGCAATCATTAAGCATAGCGATGGCTTTAACCGCAAACTACGTGAGTTCGAAAAGGCAGAACCTGGCGAAGAAACAGCTGAAAACGAATTTCTTAACAATGGGCAGAAGATCTTCACAATGTAGATCCACAAACAGACAATAAAATTTATATCACTCAGTAAAAATCAAAATTTAAAACAAAAAATATGGCAAAGATCAATTTCGGTGGGGTTGTAGAAGAGGTAGTAACCCGCGAAGAATTTCCTTTAGACAAAGCACGTGAAGTTCTTAAAAATGAAACGATAGCAATTATCGGCTATGGAGTTCAAGGTCCAGGGCAAGCGTTAAACCTTCGCGACAACGGTATCAATGTAATTATCGGACAGCGTAAGGAATCTAAAACATGGGATAAGGCTATCGCAGATGGTTGGGTACCCGGTGTAACACTATTTGAAATTGAAGAAGCTGCTGAAAAAGGAACAATCATTCAATACCTTTTATCAGATGCAGGACAAATTGCACTTTGGCCAACCATTAAGAAATATTTAAGTCCGGGGAAAGCATTATACTTTTCTCATGGATTTGGCATAACCTATAAAGAGCAAACAGGAATTATTCCACCAGCAGATGT
>JBIHZP010000040.1:0-8798 GCA_044231315.1 Daejeonella sp.
CTGCTGCAATGCTGATGCAGTGCTTTCTTGCTTAGAAAGCATTTGCAGGTACTTATTTTTTAAGGGTGAGGAATTAGGTAATAACTCAAAATATCTTACGAGGTCAGAACCTTTTTCGAAAGCTTGATTTTTAAGATTTTCAAATTGCTCATCTACGATCTTTTTGATGAGATTAAGATATGCGGTAATACGCTTGCTTCTAGAATCAATTTCTTTGGGGTCAATCGGGACAAAGGTTTCATGACGTTTTTCCGTATAAAATTGACGCATACGTTCAATCAGCATGTCATCAACAATTGAAACCACAGAACTGATTCCGTAGCGGGCAACTTTTACTGGGGTATCTACAGAGTAGGCTAGCCCAAGAACAGGGATATGAAAGGTATGACTCATGAAAAATTAGAAATGGTTAAATTCACGAATGCAAATAAGAGTATTTAAAAGCTCTTAAAATATGACAGGGGTCACATAATGGTGAAAATGCAATAATAATTATTCAATCTCGAGCTTTTTGATTAGTTCGGCACTTTGTGCTCTGCCATGCTCAAGCCTGCCTGCAAAAAATGTTTTTACCTGTTCAAAGTGTTCTTTGTACCCTTTCATGTCGCCATATCCAATGATTGATGACCATTCACGTACTGCTGAGTGGAACTCTAAATCGTCGCCGCGGATAGTTTTATCAAATAGAGCAGTTTCAATTGATTCTTCTAATAGATCTTCATTTTTAAAAAGGTATTCTGCAATTCCTAATCTGAGGCGGAATGGGGGAGTTTGGCAGATCAAATTATCGTATGGGTTGATTCCAAGATGGTGCCAAGCATCCACCATGCTCAGTAAACTTAAATGAGAATTAGGCTTTCGATTTTCAGCTCCTGCGGAAAGTGAAAACTCTTGCATTACTTTTTCATCCAGCATTAAGGGTTTGTGGTCTTGCCCGAAAATAAAATCCCTTGCTTTATAAAGGCGCTTCCTAAAGGTATCGGCCTCCTCCTTTATCATTAGCTTGAAGAGTTCAGATTCCGACTCTGCATAGCGTTTTATTTGATGCCTTGCATAGGGATTAAGGATAGCTAAACCTCCATAAATATGTGCCTTATAACTAAATATTCGTAGGGTAATCAAGATTTTGACATTGTCAATCCCGCCTAAATATGAGGCATTTTCCCAAGGAAAAAATCCGGCCTCTTTCCATGCAGTACCCATGCTTTCAAATCCCATGTGCGTAACAGCCTGGGTATCAGCTACTATTTTATCATGCTCATGGTAATCAGCTATTTCACTTAATATCGAACCTAGTGAAGAAAGTATATCGGTCATTCGTTGATAAGCTTCTTTGTTCGTTCTGTGAGGAATCACAATCATTTTTTGTCCCTTAGGATCAAAACCTGGTCCGTGTAGCGAATGGCACGTAATAATATGCGAATCTTGAGGAAGATATTTTTCAAAAGCTTCAATTTCAGGATGCTTTACGGATGTTTGTCCGGCAACAATTGCACCTTTTTTGGTGTGCGGCCCATATTGACTCAGGACTTCCGCAATGCGTTCGGCTTCAACAGAATAGAAGATTACGTCAGAAAGTTGGGATACCTCCTTACCATCAGCCAAAATTTTAATCCCAAAAGGGTTCAATTCAGCTTCAAGTATTTCTCTACGATGCGGTAAGTCGCAGCCAAGCACATTATAACCAGCTTTAGCTAACGATTTAGCATAAATGCAACCCATATCGCCAAGGCCAATAATTCCTATGTTCATTATAAATTATTTTATTGAGGTACCGATAAACTTAATCAACTATGGTAACCGTTACACCCATGCTTTGTAGCTGATTTACTATGTGCTCTGAAATCCCACTATCCGTGATTATATGATCAATTTCGTCAATATTGCATATTTTTCCGAAACCTCTTTTTCCAAATTTTGTTGAATCCGTTAAAACAATGGTTTTCTGGGAGGCACTAATCATTTGCCTATTGAGGTGCGCTTCCATCATGTTTGTGGTAGTTAAACCAAATTCAAGATCGATGCCATCTACACCTAGGAATAATTTGCTGCAAAAAAAGTCGTTCAGAATTGCCTCCGAATAAGGCCCCATTACAGAAGACGAGCTTTTGCGAAGCATTCCTCCTAATTGCATCACCTCTGTATAAGGATGGTGTGATAATTCGAGGGCCACATTTAAAGCAGAAGTAATTACAGTTAGCGGTAAGTTTAATGGAATACATTTTGCAAAGGCTAGAACAGAGGTTCCTGATGCGATTATGATGGAATCATTCTCATTTACAAGAATCGCGGCAGCCTGTCCGATGCTAAGTTTTTCGTTAGATTGCAACTGCTCCTTCTCATTAACTGATCTGTCAACAGTGTATGGATTGGTTAAGGTAGCACCACCATGTATTTTAAAAAGTAAGTTTTTATCCTCTAATAGTTTTAAATCCTTTCGAATTGTTACAGATGAAACTTTCAATTCACTGCAGAGATCTACCACATTTATGTATTGCTCTTTTTGAAGTTTTTTAATAATATACTGATGTCTTTCTGCTAAACTGCTCATTTAAGGGTAATTTATGTCTATGCAAAATAGTGAAATTATCTGAAATAATCCTCAATTTAAGATAGAAATCCAATATTATAATTTTCATTTATGATTAAAAGGTTTCGAAATGTTTACTTATAATTGCGTATTATTTCGTATTATTACTTTTATGCAATATTGTAAACAAGATCGTGGTGTTTTAGAGAATGAATCCGAATGGGATTTGATAGTAATTGGGGGAGGAGCAACCGGACTTGGAACAGCGCTTGATTCTGCAGCTCGCGGATTCAAAACGCTTCTGTTGGAACAGTCTGATTTCGCTAAAGGAACGTCAAGTAGAAGCACCAAGCTTGTACATGGTGGAGTTAGATACCTAGCGCAGGGTGATATTTCATTGGTTTATCAAGCTTTAAAGGAGCGAGGGCGTTTACAAATTAATGCGGCACACCTGGTTTCGAAAGAGGAGTTTTTAATTCCTTGCTACGATTGGTTTTCTGTTATTAAATACCTGAGTGGTTTAAAAATATATGATTGGTTAGCTGGTAAATATAGCTTTGGGAAGTCAAAATTTTTATCACGAGCAGAAGTGCAGAGAAAAATTCCGGGCCTAGTTGATCATAGGCTTGTGGGTGCTATAAGCTATTTTGATGGTAAATTTGATGATGCCCGTCTTGCAATTAATATTGCGCAAACTTGTATTGAAAAGGGAGGAAATGTTTTAAATTATGTTCAGGTTAATCAGCTTCTTAAAAATAAACAAGGTCAAGTAAATGGTGTTGAGGCCATTGATCTGTTAAGTGGTACTAATCATTTATTGCGTGCCAAAATAGTAATTAATGCAACGGGTGTTTTTGTAGATGATATTCTTAAAATGAATACCCCAAATGCCGAGAAAATGGTTAGACCAAGCCAGGGCGTTCATTTGGTTATTGATAATAAGTTTCTCGGAAGTGATTCCGCATTGATGATTCCCAAAACTTCAGATAACCGAGTTCTTTTTGCTGTTCCATGGCATTCTAAATTATTGGTCGGTACAACCGATACCCCCATCAATGAGCATAGTCTTGAGCCTAGGGCCCTTAATGAAGAAGTCGATTTTATCCTTAATACGGCCTCAAAGTATTTTAAATTAAAAATAGATAAAAAAGATGTTTTAAGTGTTTTTGCAGGCTTAAGGCCGCTTGCTGCCCCGAGTAAAAATGATAGTAATGCAACTAAAGAGATTTCTAGAGATCATAAATTAATGGTTTCTAAATCAGGCTTAATCACCATTACAGGGGGAAAATGGACTACTTATAGAAAAATGTCAGAAGAAACTGTTGATACTGCCATTCAAACGAGTAATTTAGAGAATGAAAAATGTGTTACTAAAGATTTGAAGATTCATGCTTGTACTTCCTTTCACTCTTCGAGTCATTTGTCTATTTATGGATCTGACATGGCTAGTATTTTGATTTTGGCCTCTGAATTACCTGGCGGAGGAGAACAAATCCATGCCTCCTATCCAAACATCAAAGCAGAGGTAATTTGGGCTATACGTAATGAAATGGCTTACAAAGTAGAAGATGTTTTGGCTAGAAGAATGAGAATGCTTTTTGTTGATGCGCGAGCAGCAATTGAAATGTGCCCGATAGTGGCTCAGCTTATGGCTCAAGAAATGCAAATGAGTCCTATGTGGGTGGAAGAACAAATTCTTGAATTTACGCAAATTGCAAGTGAATATTTATTAGTACCCCTCGTGCAGGAAAAAGAAACAATCCTTATATAAGCAAAAAATGGGAAATTATATTTTATCACTCGATCAAGGTACAACAAGCTCTAGAGCCATAGTTTTTGATCATGAAGGCAGCATTGTAGCGGTTTCGCAAAAAGAATTTGAGCAGATTTATCCTGTTCCTGGCTGGGTTGAACATAATCCTTTAGAAATTTGGGCTAGCCAAGTATCTGTTGCCACAGAGGTGCTTGCCAAAGCAGGTTTAAATTCTGTGGATGTCCATGCCATTGGTATCACCAACCAGAGGGAGACAACAATTGTTTGGGATAAAGAAAGTGGACTTCCAATTTATAATGCCATTGTATGGCAGGATCGCCGAACCTCTGAGTATTGTGATTCGATAAGATCGGAGCATGGAGGCATGATTCGTCAAAAAACCGGACTTATCATTGATTCTTATTTTTCTGCTACAAAGGTTCGTTGGATTCTTGAAAATGTAACTGGAGCCCGTCAAAAAGCTGATGAAGGTAAATTACTCTTCGGAACAGTCGATTCTTGGTTAATTTGGAAGCTTTCTGGTGGTGCTACGCATGTTACTGATGTAAGTAATGCTTCACGTACCATGCTGTTTGATATTAATACTCTTGAGTGGGATAAACAATTGTTAGCGATATTCGATATTCCTGCTTCGATGCTTCCTGAGGTTAAATCTTCCAGTGAAGTTTTTGGTCATACGGCAGGGAATATTCTTGCAACAAAAATTCCGATTGCAGGTATTGCTGGCGATCAGCAAGCAGCGCTTTTCGGTCAGATGTGTACTAAAGTTGGGATGGTGAAAAACACCTATGGTACCGGCTGTTTCATGTTAATGAATATTGGAAGTAAGCCGGCTATGTCGGCCAATAATCTCTTAACGACTATCGCATGGAAGATTAACGGAGAGGTGACCTATGCATTAGAGGGGGGTATTTTTATTGGTGGAGCAATTGTTCAGTGGTTAAGAGATGAGCTTGGTCTGATAAAATCATCTGCTGAAGTGGAGGAGCTAGCGGCAAAAGTAAAAGATAATGGTGGTGTTTATATTGTTCCAGCATTTGCAGGGCTTGGAGCACCTCATTGGGATCAACATGCTAGAGGAACAATTACGGGAATCACACGTGGGACAAATTCAGGTCATTTTGCTAGGGCTGCACTTGAAAGTATCGCTTACCAAACGATGGATGTTTTAAAATCGATGGAAGCAGATGCTGGAACTCCAATCAGCGAATTGAGAGTGGATGGGGGTGCAACCGCAAATAATATATTAATGCAGTTTCAGGCTGATATCATGAAATGCAGAGTAATTCGTCCGCAGGTAACTGAAGTTACCGCATTGGGTGCTGCATATTTGGCTGGCTTGGCAACAGGCTTTTGGAAAGATGTGGAGGAAATCTCTGCACAGTGGAAAGTTGAAAGAAACTTTGAGCCTGTGGCTCTTGAGAATTATACGGAATTAATTAATGGTTGGGAACGTGCCATAAAAGCGGCAAAAGCAAATGTAAGTTTATAAATTTTTCATATCTTCAATTATGACTCCATTTTTAGCAGAATTTATCGGAACCGCATTAATGATCCTTTTGGGTAATGGCGTAGTTGCAAACGTCGTTTTGACTGGAACAAAGGGAAATGGTGGTGGTTGGATTGTAATCACTACCGCCTGGGCTCTGGCAGTGTTTGTGGCTGTAGTAGTTGCTGCTCCCTATAGTGGGGCGCATCTTAATCCTGCCGTAACCATTGCACTAGCAATTTCAGGTAAATTTGATTGGAATCAGGTGCCTCTTTATATGCTTGCACAAATGTTTGGGTCAATGCTTGGGGCATTTTTAGTTTGGATAAAATATAAAGATCATTTTGCTGCAACAGAGGATAAGGGGCTTAAGCTTGCTGCTTTCTGTACCGGACCTGCAATTAGAAATACCTTGTCTAATCTAACTAGTGAAATTATTGGTGCATTTGTTTTGCTTTTTGTGATTTTCTATTTTACAAATGCCGAGATTGTTGATACCAAAGCTCCAGTTGGTTTGGGGTCTTTGGGTGCAATTCCTGTTATGTTTTTAGTTTGGGCAATCGGACTATCACTTGGAGGAACAACAGGATATGCAATTAATCCTGTTCGTGATTTGGGCCCTAGGCTTATGCATTTTATTCTTCCTATTGCTGGTAAAGGCTCATGCGACTGGTCTTATGCGTGGATACCTGTTATTGGTCCGATGATAGGAGCAAGTCTTGCGGCGATACTATATCTTATTTTAAATCCTTGATTTAGAGGGTCTCTTTTTGTTTAAATGTAGGATGCATCATTATTAATCTTTAAAAATAATTTTCTTTACTTGTTAGCAAGAGTTTTCAAAAAAGAATGATGAATTTCAAAACATAATCCGAATTCATCATTCTCTTCAAATTTCTTTAGCTGTCAATTTTTATAGATTTCTTTCAAATTGTTTTCTTCTTGAACCTAAATCGGTACCATTTAATGGAAATACATTGTTTGCATTCGCCCAATTGGTCCACATATTTTCCAGTTCCTTTACTTTTCCAGGATATTTCTTAGCCAAATCCGTTAATTCGGTTTTATCATTTTTTAAATTATAAAGCTCCCATTCACCAATGTAAGGGACTTTTTCGGTGCTTTTCGACACCAATTTCCAATCTTGGTATCGGATGGCTCTGTTTGCTTGGTGCTCCCAATAAATTGCGCGCTCAGGGATTTTTTCGCCTTTAAAGACAGAAATAAGGCTTTGTCCGTTAAAAGGATTGATTTTATTTCCATTATAACTTTCAGGATATTTGGCTCCCGCAGCTGCAAGGAAAGTAGGCATAAGGTCAATAATATGTGCAGGATCGTTATCTATTACAGACCCAATTTTTGCCGTATGTCCCGGCCAGCTAACAATAAATGGGGTATGAATACCTCCCTCATGTACCCTCGTTTTATAAAGTCTGAAAGGTGTATTACTCAAGTTGGCCCAGTTGCCACGATAGCTTTCAAAGCTCTCATCTGAGCCCAATTTGTCGATGCTTGGATCCATTGTGCTTTTGTATTCTGCACAGCCTCCATTATCAGACATGAAAACAATCATCGTATTTTGTGTCAGCTTGTTTTTGTCGAGTGTTGCTACTATTCTTCCAATACCTTGATCCATACAATCGATTTGCGCAGCGTAGGTTGCCATTCTTTTGACCCAAATGGCCCTTTCACTTTTCGGAATTGAATTCCATGCAGGCACAGAGTCCTCCCGATTACTTAATTTGAAATTTTTGTCGATTACGCCAAGTTCTAATTGTTTTTTATAACGCTCATCACGCAATTTATCCCAACCTTTTTCATACAGTTGCATATACTTTTTAATGTCCTCTTCCTTCGCATGTAAAGGCCAATGTGGAGCAGTATAGGCAACATAAAGGAAGAATGGATTCCTGTTCTTCTTAGCGACATGATCAGTGATAAATGTGCTTGCCGAATCAGAAATAGCATCTGTATAATAAAAATCTTTTTCAGCCTTTATTAGCTTGTTCCCACTTGTTAAAGTCTTTGGCGTAAAAAAGCTCCCCGATCCATTTAAAGTTCCAAAATATCTTTCAAACCCTCTTTGTAGTGGCCAGTTTTCTTGTGGGCCATTGGGCTTTATATTTGAACAAACATGCCATTTACCACACATAAAACTATCGTATCCTGCATGTTTTAAAGCTTCAGCAATGGTGACATTATTTTTATTTAAATCACCTATATAACCCGGTACTCCTTGATCAAAACCAGTCATGTAACCCATTCCTGCATTATGTGAGTACTGTCCGGTTAAAAGCGATGCTCTAGTGGGGCAACAACGGCCAGTATTGTAGAATTGTTTTAATCTAACTCCTTTTTCTGCAAGGCGATCGATATGAGGAGTTTTAATTTCTGAACCATAGCTTCCAATATCCGAAAAACCCATGTCATCGGCCATGATGAAGATAATATTGGGTTTGTCATTTTGAGCGAAGACTAAAAATGGAATGATTAAAAAAAGTGATAATAATTTTAGACTTTTCATTTTATTAGGTTTAATGATTAAAAAAAGAATCGTTATTAATTTAGATAATTTCCCTCACGCAATAATTTAGCCCAAACCTGATATCCTGTAGCAGTTAAGTGAAGTCCATCATGCGTCAGCTCCACTTTCATACGTTTATTCTCATCCAAAAAGTGTGGATAAAGGTCAATTACATAAACCATTTTTTGATCTGCCATTTCCCTAATTGCTTCATTTACAAAAAGTATATGCTCATCTTTCCCATAATGATTTTTAAATTTCTCAAAGGTATAATTTACAGGCATGAGCGTATGCAGGTAGATTTTGGTTCCGGGACTCTCTGATCTTATTCTGCTTACAATTTTAGTGAAGTTGTTTAGGATTTGTTCGTCAGGGATATTTCTTGAAATATCATTAATTCCGATTAAGAGGAATATTTTGGCTGGCTTGGTATCGGTAATGTCTTTTAGTCGTTCCAGAATGCCATAGCTTATGTCACCAG
>JBIHZP010000295.1:0-2606 GCA_044231315.1 Daejeonella sp.
GCATCCCTTTTGGAATTGCACAAATTGGTAAAGCCTTTCGTAATGAGGTTATTGCACGTCAGTTTATCATGCGTATGCGTGAGTTCGAACAGATGGAAATGCAGTTTTTTGTAAAACCTGGAACCGAAATGGAATGGTATAACCATTGGAAAGAGTCGAGATTGAAATGGCACTTAGCTGTAGGTACGCCGGAAGAAAAATACCGTTTCCACGACCATGTAAAATTAGCTCATTATGCCAATGCGGCGGTCGACATCGAATTTGAATTCCCATTCGGATTTAAAGAAGTGGAAGGAATTCACAGTCGTACAGATTTTGATTTAAGTCAGCACGAGAAATTCTCAAACAAGAAACTACAATATTTCGACACAGTAGAGAATAAAAATTATGTTCCTTATGTAATTGAAACTTCCATCGGTCTCGATAGAATGTTCCTTCTAACACTTTGCAATGCCTTTGAGGAACAAGATTTAAGTACTGAAGAAAAACAAGATTCAAGAACAGTATTGCACCTACACCCCTGCTTAGCCCCAGTAAAAGCTGCAGTATTTCCATTAACTAAAAAAGATGGTTTGCCTGAAAAAGCACGTGAAATAATGGACCTTTTGAAGCTGGATTTCAACTTACAGTATGATGAGAAAGATTCGATAGGAAAAAGATACCGCCGACAAGATGCGATTGGAACGCCAATTTGTATTACAGTTGATCATCAAACATTAGAAGATAATACGGTTACCATCAGACACAGAGATAGCATGGAGCAAGAACGCGTAAATGCAAGTGATCTGGAGACTATTATCGGGAAATTGGTGAGCTGGAAAAACTTATTATCCTAAAAAGAACTACTATTAATAGGACTGATTAGCGGGGAAGCTGATACGGTGAAAAAGCCTACTAGAGGACTTGCAACAAAGATTTAATTTAAATTTAGTTGAACATCTCTTTGAAAGTTCCAAGATCTTTGTGCTTAAAAAGAAGAGTGATCATAGAACTTGTTAGGCAATAATTGAAAAAAGGGGGCGTTATTTGAATTCCTAGCGCATCAAACAGTTTATGAAAAAACAATCTATCTCTCTAATCACAGTAATATTATTGTCCTTTATTTTTCCGTCAATTAGCTGGGTTTCGGCAAACAACTTCCCGTTCAACAAGTCTATTCTAGTGGAAAAGTCGTCCGCAGTTATTGCAAATTCCATTAGCAATACAGAGCTTTTTGTACAACATAGCGCCTCCATTTATAAGCAGGCAAAACTAGCCGAGAGCGGATTAGACCAGAATTTATTTAGAAAAGCCCTTGTTGGATATTATAATCTTAAAAAAACACAATCGCTTTCTACCGAAAAAGCATTACTTACCATCATCGATTTTAGCAAAAAAAGTAGTCAGAAACGCCTATGGATTATTAACCTCAAGCAAAGCAAACTGCTTTTTAATACGCTAGTAGCACATGGCCAAGGTAGCGGATTAGATTTGGCAACCAGTTTTTCGAATAAAGCTAACTCACATCAAAGCAGTCTTGGTTTTTACCTCACCAGTGAGACTTATTTCGGGAAACATGGACTTTCGATGAGGCTCGAAGGAATGGATAAAGGATTTAATAGCAATGCTCGAGAACGTGCGGTAGTAGTTCATGGTGCAAGCTATGTGAGTCAAGATTTTGTGAATAAAACCGGACGATTAGGAAGAAGCTTTGGTTGTCCCGCTTTGCCCCAAGACCTTAGTAAAACAATTATTAATACAATTAAAGGACAAACCTGTCTATTTATAAGCGGTCCGGCAGATAATTATAAGTCAAACTATTTAGATCAGGAAATGGCTATTTCCAACTTTATTGCCTCTGCAGACTAGCGATTTTTTTTAGATCTCGCTTTTTTTAAATTAGAGGTAGAATAGTCAAATCTCTCTTTTGCTTTTTTATATCTTTGCCTTTAATGATTCAAAAGCTAGAAGATTTTATAATCAAATATCCGGAAAAGGTATTTTTCATTCTTCTTATTTTATCAGTACCAGCCTATTTTATCAATCTTGGGCTCCTCCCCCTTTTTGCTGATGAATCCACTCGAGCCAATGTAGCTCTTGAGATGATCCTTAGCAACAATTTTTCGGTCCCAACCATCGGTGCAGAATATTATTACAATAAACCACCCCTTTATAATTGGATTTTAGCAGGATTTTACTTGCTTTCGGGCAGCTATTCAGAATTTATCACGCGTTTACCCGCTATAATTCCCATGTATTTGTTCGCCATAAGCATGTACTATTCTGTAGCCTATTTCCTAAAAGATAAACGTATAGCTGGCCTTAGTGCTATTCTCTTTTTGGTAAATGGGCGGATGCTCATCTATGATTCTATGCTGGGCCATATTGATATTTTTTATTCCTGGCTAACGTTCTGCTCCTTCATGCTGATTTTTTACTTTCTTCAGCAAAAAAAATGGTTCCTGCTTTTTCTTTCATCCTATATTATTACGGCCCTAACTTTCTTGGCTAAGGGAATGCCATCCATTGTATTTCAGGGACTCACACTCATTGTAGTGCTCGTTTATACCAAGAATTTTAAGAAATTATTTTCTTGGCAACATATCCTTAGTGGATTAATATGTTTA
>JBIHZP010000297.1:0-2605 GCA_044231315.1 Daejeonella sp.
GCTTTAGCAATTCTTTTGCTGTACTCTTCCATCGATCTAATCACATTTTCAGATAAACTGAAGGGAGGTAAAACAGCGTATGAATCGCCGGAGTGAATACCTGCCGGCTCAATATGCTCCATGAGGCCGATGATGTGGCAATCTTCTCCATCTGAAATCGAGTCTGATTCAGCTTCCCCAGCTCTATCTAGGAAGTGATCAATCAATACGCGGTTTCCTGGGAGGTTTCTCAATAATTTAACAACTGCTTTTTCAAGGTCTTCATCATTAATCACAATGCTCATCCCTTGTCCGCCTAAAACATAACTCGGACGAACAAGCACCGGATAACCAACCTTATGTGCAACTTCCAAAGCTTCTTCAGCACTTTCTGCAACACCATATAATGGATAAGGAATATCCATTTCTTTTAAGAGATCAGAAAATCTTCCGCGATCTTCTGCGATGTCCATGCTATCAAATGAGGAACCAATTATTTTAATTCCTTTTTCATGAAGCTTCTCCGCCATTTTGAGTGCTGTTTGTCCGCCAAGCTGAACAATCACCCCTACAGGCTTTTCAAGTTCAATAATCTCACGCACATGCTCCCAGAATATAGGCTCAAAATATAGCTTATCTGCCATATTGAAATCGGTTGAGACCGTTTCAGGATTGCAATTGATCATAATTGCCTCAAAACCTGATTCTTTCGCTGCTAGAAGTCCGTGCACACAGGAATAATCAAATTCGATTCCTTGACCAATGCGGTTCGGACCGGATCCTAGGACAATAATTTTCTTTTTATCGCTTACAATGGATTCATTTTCATCCTCGAAAGTGGAGTAGAAATAAGGTGTTTGAGCAGGGAATTCCGCGGCACAGGTGTCCACCATTTTATATACTCTGTGTATTCCTAATTCTTTGCGTCGATCATATACTTCATCCTCTGTTACATTTCCAAGCAACCAGGCAATCTGAGTATCAGCGTAACCTTTTTGTTTTAATGTAATGAAGAAATCAGTGGGTATATTTTTTAAGGAATAACGCTTTAGTTCTGCCTCCATGGTAACAAGTTCCATGATTTGCACTAGAAACCATTTATCAATATGCGTAATCTTACGGATAGATTCCAAAGGAACGCCGAGGCTCATGGCATCTTTAACGTGAAACAATCGATCCCAACTCGGATGCTCTAAACTATGCATGATCTCTTCCAAATTGCGGCTTTGACGACCGTCAGCACCTAATCCCAAGCGGTTTGTTTCCAAACTCTGACATGCTTTTTGAAGGGCCTCAATAAAGGTGCGACCAATGGCCATTACTTCACCTACCGACTTCATTTGCAAACCTAGTTCGGTATTGGCACCTTTAAATTTATCAAAGTTCCAACGAGGTATTTTAACAATCACATAATCTAATGCTGGCTCAAAATAAGCCGAAGTAGTTTTAGTGATTTGGTTTTCAATTTCATCTAGATTATATCCGATTGCTAATTTAGCCGCAATTTTTGCAATTGGATATCCTGTTGCTTTTGATGCTAATGCAGATGAGCGTGAAACTCTAGGGTTGATTTCAATCGCGATAATATCTTCCGTAGCGGGGTCAACTGAAAATTGCACATTACATCCCCCAGCGAAATTGCCGATTGACCGCATCATAAGAATTGCTTGATTACGCATTTCCTGATAGCAGCGATCACTCAATGTCATGGTTGGGGCAACTGTAATAGAATCTCCAGTATGGATACCCATTGGGTCGAAATTTTCTATGGCACAGATGATAATTACATTGTCATTTCCATCTCTAAGAAGCTCAAGCTCATATTCTTTCCAACCTATAACTGCTTTCTCAACTAATACTTCATGGGTAGGTGAGGCCTGTAAACCGCGACTTAAAGCCTGATCAAAGTCCTCTTTTTTATGAACAAAGCCGCCTCCAGAACCTCCGAGGGTATATGATGGACGGATAACTAAAGGATATCCAATTTCTTGAGCAGCCTCCTTACCTTCAAGAAAGGAATTGGCAATTTTAGATTTTGCTACTCCCACTCCAATTTCAACCATCAATTTACGGAACTCTTCACGGTTCTCAGTCTTTTCAACCGCATCCATGTCTACTCCCACAATCCTCACATTATGAGCAGCCCAAATACCTCTCTCCTCTGCCTCCTTGCAAAGGTTAAGTGCTGTTTGTCCGCCCATTGTAGGTAAAACAGCGTCAATTTTCTGCTCTTTTAAAATTTGTTCAATGCTTTCACAAGTTAAAGGAAGCAAATAAACATGATCCGCAATAACCTTATCTGTCATGATGGTGGCAGGGTTAGAGTTGATAATGGAAACCTTAATTCCTTCGTCTTTTAATGAAAGGGCGGCTTGAGATCCTGCATAATCAAATTCGCAGGCTTGGCCGATAATGATTGGTCCTGAACCGATAATCAGGACTGAGCGGATGGAGGTGTCTAATGGCATTTTCTTCTTAAGAGTCTAATTTTGACTAGTCAAATGCGAGATTAATATGCTAAGAAGAACAAAATCCCGATTGCTTTGTCGGGATACAAAGGTATATTTTTTTAAGCGAATGGAGGTTATTTATTCAAAAATTATTGAGTAAAAACATAATTTTTAGA
>JBIHZP010000296.1:0-2605 GCA_044231315.1 Daejeonella sp.
CCCTGAAACCAAGTGCTATTGCCTGGAGTTTGCTCAGCCGCAAGAATATCCACAAAAGCCTCGCTAAAAAAGCTGAAATGGTAGGTGTTTTTGATGTGTTTATTTAGAGAAGCTGAATTGAACTGGGTTAACACAAAAATGCGTTCAATTCCAGAATTTAGGCAGTTTGATATGGGAATATCTACCAATCGATATTTTCCAGCTATAGGTACCGCAGGTTTAGAACGAGTATCGGTTAATGGATACAATCGCGAACCTTGTCCCCCACCTAGCACTACTGATATAACTTTTGAATTCATTTTAACCGCTTAATATGTTTTTATATAGCTTGATATACTCCTTACTTGATTGATCCCAAGAAAAATCTAGGGCCATCATTTTTTCTCTTGTTGCCGTCAATTTCTCTTGGTCTGAGTACAGTTCTAGTGCTCTTTCAATCGCCTGAATGAGGCACTCAAGAGATAAATTATCAAAGCTTAATCCATAGCCATCCTTGTTTTCTAGATCCACTATTGTGTCTTTTAATCCGCCGGTTTTATGAACTATTGGTACAGTGCCATAACGGAGGGCATAAAGCTGATTTAAACCGCATGGTTCAACTCTAGAAGGCATTAGTAAAAAATCTGCACCGGCATACATGCGATGCGCGAGTTCTTCATTATAACCAATATAAAGTCCATAATGTTTGCTATGTTTTAAACTAATTTCACGTAGTTTTTTTTCAGTTGGTAGATCTCCTGAACCAAGGATTAGGAGATTTAATTTCCCTTCAAAGTTTTTCTGGCAACTATTGATTAGTTCTGGCAACAGATCGGCACCTTTCTCTACAACCAAACGTCCAATAAAAATAAAAAGTGGTTTTTCTGGGTTTAAGCCAAATGCTTGACATAATTGGATTTTATTTTCTTGTTTTCCTTGATCTACTGTTGCTATACTATAGTTTTTATAGACCATTGGATCCTTATTAGGATTCCAAACTTGCGTATCAATCCCATTAATTATGCCTAAACCTTTCCATTTTTCCTCTTGGAAAAGTCTTTCGAGACCGTTTGAATTTAGAGAAAGTTGCTCTAGGTAAGAAGGTGATACGGTTGTGAATTTACGAGCACATTTTACCGAGGCCGCTAGTGAGTTAATGCAAGTAGCCCAGTTTAACAAATCGGATTTGCTTGAATCAAATTCAGGCAGGAGGCCTACTTTATCCCATCCTAACCAGCCTTGATATTCCGCATTATGAATAGTACAAACTGTGGGGATGCCTGCCAGCGATTTAAAGGGGTATGCGTGTAAAACTAAAAATGGTACGAGGCCCGAATGGTGATCGTGACAATGAATGATATCTGGCTTGCTATCTGATTTGACAATCCAATCTAGAAAACAAATTTGAAAGCCTATAAATTGCTCAATTTCATCTGGGTAAGAATAAATTTCCGGACGGTCGAGCAGTCCGGGAATATGAATTAAAAACAGATCAAAACCTAGTTGGCTTTTGCTTTCTTTTAAAATTTGATAATTATATACCTGCTTGCCAACGGTTAGGCTTGATTTAAACTCAAGGTCAAATGTATTTTCTCTTACAAATTTGCGATCATAATAGGGTAATACCACGGCTGCATTGATACCTGCTTTACACTGGTATTTGGGAAGTGCTCCAACCACATCTCCTAGTCCGCCAACCTTGGCTACCGGATAACATTCTGCACTGAGGTGCATTACATTCATAAATTATCTCAATTAATTTCAAAACCAATTTGATGAATGCAATGAATAGCTTTCAAGCTTAATGCGCTTCTAGCCAGTTAGTTCCTTCACCAACTTCTACTAGGATGGGCACTTTCATTTTGATTGCATTTTGCATTCGGTCTTGAATGATTTTTTTCATTTGTTCGGCCTCCGACTTAGGCACATCAAACACCAATTCGTCATGAACCTGCATGGTCATTTTAGAATTCAGCTTTTGGTCTTTTATATCCTGATGAATCCTAATCATGGCAATTTTGATCATGTCTGCTGCCGAACCCTGAATGGGGGCATTGATTGCATTTCGCTCTGCAAAACCACGTACCGTTTGGTTTGCCGAATTAATATCCCTTAAATAACGTCTGCGGCCCATAATTGTTTCAACATATCCATTCTCTCTGGCAAAGTTCATGGTATCATTCATATATCTCTTGATTCCAGGATAGGTATTGAAGTAGTTTTCAATAATTTCTGCGGCCTCTTTTCTTGGAATAGCTAGGTTCTGTGAAAGTCCGAAGGCCGACTGACCATAAATAATTCCGAAGTTTACCGCTTTTGCA
This sequence comes from Daejeonella sp., assembly GCA_044231315.1. Classification (GTDB taxonomy): domain Bacteria; phylum Bacteroidota; class Bacteroidia; order Sphingobacteriales; family Sphingobacteriaceae; genus Daejeonella. The sequence goes on from JBIHZP010000296.1 coordinate 2,301, forward strand.
TTTCTTCTTTGTGTGGAGCTTACTTCCTCCAGACTAACGCCATACACCTTGGCTGCGGTTGCGGTATGAATATCATGGCCCTGAACAAAGGCTTCCATCATGTTTTCATCCTCGCTGATTTCTGCAATAATCCTCAATTCAATCTGAGAATAATCGGCGGAAAGTAAAACATGATTCTCATCTCTAGGGATGAATGCTTTTCTCACTTCTTTTCCACGTTCGGTACGCACAGGAATATTTTGAAGATTGGGATTATTGGAACTCAATCGTCCAGTAGCTGCAACAGCCTGATTATAGGAGGTATG
>JBIHZP010000298.1:0-2601 GCA_044231315.1 Daejeonella sp.
GTCCAGTTTTTTATATCCGTCTCATATCCAATAACTGTCCAATGATAAGGATGCTCCTGAAATGCACTTGCGTTCACGGCATCACTCAACATATTCCATGGAGAATTTTCAAGTGCTGTGCTGCGCTCAGAAAGCACTACTCCACGTTCACTTTCTACCATTTTAGAATCAATGCTCAAGCTAGCAATACGATCTGACTCGAGGTCGAAAATTGTCTCCATAGCACTTACAGGAAACCAGTCCGTATAAACAGTAACATTCTGGGTGGTATATGCATTGTTAGCACCCCCATTAAATTCCATTGTTTGATCAAACATTTTAGGACCGTATTTTTTTGATCCATTAAACATCATGTGTTCAAAAAAATGGGATAATCCTGTGATGCCCGGATGTTCATTCCTGGAACCAACTTTATAAAACAGGTACATATTAGCATTGGGAATGGAATTGTCCTCAGCTACCAGGAATTTCATTCCGTTTTTTAATGTAAATGTTTTAATGTCATCAGCCTTGGTCTGGGCGAGCAAGGGTATACAAAAGCCCATGAGCAGAATGCTTAGTAATTTCTTCATTATTATATATTGGCTTAGTAGAATTTTATTAAAAATAATAGATATTAAGTCTAATTTTACAATATAATTGATTTTTCTTTAACTTAATATCTGATTCTATGCTTTCGAACCATAATTTAATGTCAACAGATGCATTCAAAGCCCTTTCTGACCATTTTAACAGGATTGAAAAAGAGGAGTTAAAGAATCTCTTTAAAGATAACACACGATTTGAACAATTTTCAATCACATTTGGAGATATCCTGCTTGACTATTCGAAAAATCGCATTACCGCAGAAACCCACAAGCTTCTGGTTAAGCTTGCTGAAGAATGTGAACTGGCGAAAGCTATTGAAGCTATGTTCAACGGCGAAAAGATTAATGAAACCGAGAGCAGAGCAGTTTTACATACGGCCTTACGTAATCCCAATCATTCAGGCTTTAACCTAGATGGTAAAGATATATTAGTCGATATTCACCGTGTTCTGAACAAAATGGAACAGTTTTCTGATCGGGTAATCAGCGGGCAATGGAAAGGCTATACCGGCAAGGCTATTGCCCATATTGTAAATATTGGTATTGGTGGTTCAGATCTGGGACCGGTGATGGTAACAGAGGCACTAAAGGCCTATAGTAATCATATAAAATTACATTTCGTTTCGAATGTGGATGGTTCTCATATCGCGGAAACGCTAAAAGACCTTGATCCGGAGACTACCCTTTTCATGATCGCATCCAAGACCTTTACTACGCAAGAAACTATGGCGAATGCCTTTTCTGCACGCGATTGGTTTCTAAAAAGTGGTGCTCCAGAACATGAAGTAGCAAAACATTTTGTAGCCATCTCAACCAATGAGCAGGGCGTTTCAAAATTCGGGATTGATACAGATAACATGTTTGAATTTTGGGATTGGGTTGGTGGGCGATATTCATTATGGAGCGCTATCGGACTCAGTATATCCTGCGGTATAGGATTTTCTAATTTCAAAGCTTTACTAGCTGGAGCGCATGAAGCAGATGAGCACTTCAGAAATACAGATTTCAATAAAAATATTCCAGTAATTATGGCTCTGCTTGGCATTTGGTATACCAATTTCTTCGGAGCTGAAAGTCAGGCGATATTACCATATGATCAGTACATGCATCGCTTTGCAGCCTATTTCCAGCAGGGAGATATGGAAAGCAATGGAAAATCAATTGACCGAAGCGGTAAAGCTATAGACTATCAGACTGGTCCGGTGATTTGGGGTGAACCCGGCACAAATGGGCAGCATGCATTTTACCAACTCATACATCAAGGCACTAAACTAATCCCCTGTGATTTTATAGCGCCTGCTCAGAGCCATAATCCAATTGGCAATCATCATCAATTATTATTATCTAATTTCTTCGCTCAAACTGAAGCATTAATGAATGGCAAGAGCCGTGAAGAGGTAGAATCAGAGCTTAGAGAAGCCGGAAAAATTGAAGAGGAGATTAAAAAGCTGGCTCCTTTCAAGGTTTTTGAGGGCAATAGACCTACAAATTCCATACTGATTAAAAAAATAACACCTCATACTTTGGGTTCTTTGATTGCCATTTACGAACATAAAATATTTGTTCAGGGTATTATTTGGAATATTTTCAGCTTCGATCAATGGGGAGTTGAGCTGGGTAAACAACTGGCTGGGCGCATTTTACCAGAGCTGGAGGATAATGACACTGTCAGTGGGCATGATGCATCAACAAATGGGCTAATAAATAGGTACAAGGCATGGAGGTAGTGGGCATTTTTTCTTGTCATTGCGAGGAGGAACGACGAAGCAATCTCCAAATTTGACGCCGATTGGTAATTGAGATTGCCACGCTGCGCTCGCAATTATAGCTAATCAAAATCCTACTTCGAACTCAATTTAATCTGAAATAATTTATCCCATTTCTTACCGGTCACAAATAGGCGTTTGCCCTTACTATCCCAAGCAATCCCATTAAGTACAAAACCATCAAAATCTTTCATCGTACGCCTTGAGTCGGGATAGAGATTGCTCAAATTTACCTCAGCCTTTACTTG
>JBIHZP010000041.1:0-8736 GCA_044231315.1 Daejeonella sp.
CCCTTAGTGAAATTGAAGTTAGTCCAACCTGCCATCCAGTTTGTTGTTCCAAATGCACCACGATAGGTAGTTGCAGTAAAGAAGCTATTGGTTAAGTCACCTGCAAAGGCAGCACCTGTTAAAGCAGGAGAACCAGAAAGTGGAAGTAAATTAGGACTTGCTAAGTTAAATGGATCTGTGATTTTCGCATCAGCAGCAGCAGTCAAAGTAAGGCTTGCACTAGCCTCAGCTTTAGCTTTTACAGCGTCAGCAGTAGCACCAACAACTGTTACTGAACCGATTTTATAGGTAGCTGTATTGGCATGCAATAAATTGTTTTTGAATTCTGATGTAGTTGTTGTACCTACTAAGCTGTTGTAAGTTTGATCCGACTCAAGTGAAAGTCCACCTTTCATCCAACCAATTAAAACCGAATTGTTTAAAACGAAGGTTGAAGATCTTCTGAATCTATTTGCAAAATTGTGATTTTTTGAAGAAGTATTATCTACGTTCGGGCCGATAAAAGTAAAGTTTGAAAGTACGGGACGAGTAGTTGGAATAGCAGTAGTACCTGTACCATCATTATCACACTCAACGCCATTACCCGCATCACCACCATCTATAAATGATGGATCTCTTAATGTTACACCAAATTGGATTCTACCTCTGTAACCAAAATCAAAGTCGAAATCATCATCAGCAGTAGCATAAGCGACTAAATATTTAGCGTTAACCGTTCCACCAAATATCTCGAAAGCATCATCATTACCATAAGCTACCTGCACATACTCAATTGTTGTACCTGAGCCTACACCACCTAAAGTTAATCCGTTAATTTCTGAGTTTGGTTGAGAAGCGATACCAGCAAACTCAATACGAACATATTTTAGTGTTCCTGAGTTATCGTTATCTACTGTACCACCAAAGTTTTTACCAACACCACCTTCAATAGTAGGTTCAGTAGTACGATTGGTTGTTGCTTTTCCAAGAATCACAATACCACCCCAATCGCCAGGATTACGCTGACCAACGGCCTTACCAGAAGTAAATACAATTGGCTTAGCAGCTGTTCCTATAGCGTTAACTTTAGCACCTCTTTCAATAATTAAGGCCCCTTTATCAGCTACATCACTTTTAATGATTGCTCCAGCAGCAATGTTAATTTCACTCCCATCTTCAAAATATACATAACCTTTTAAGGTAAAAGTACCCTCTGGGATATTTAAGATTGTGTTCTTATAAACACCTGTAATAACTGCACCATTTTGAAGGGTAAGAGTTGTTTTACCGTTGGTAGGTGTAGTGTCTGTTGTACCATCCTTCTTACAAGAAGCTGCTAATACAATTAGTGCAAGAAATAGAGTTTGTAATTTAAATGATTTCATGGTTTGTTATCTTTTTTTTGTAAAAGTATGCCATCAATGTTAGCTTAACTTTAAGCCTAGATTAAATTTTATACCTATTTGTTTTTGGCTTTATTTAATCCGATGTTGTATGAAAAAGAAAGAGAAACATTAGTACCTAATTTAGAAGAGTTGATTAATCGATCCAGATTAGCACCTTCATAAGCCATTTTCGTATTCCCCTCATTATTTTGGTAGAATACAATGGATTGATTTAGAATATCACCAATATTTAATTTAACCTCAGCACGAGATTTCAAAACTCTTTTACTGATTTGAAGATCTACTACATCACGCGCATTTTCATAGATATCACCATAACCCTGATATCCTACAAGGAAAATTCTTTGTCCGACACGATTATAAACAGATGTGAATGTAAGTTCAGTTTTTGGAGAAAAATATTGAAGTCCTGCATTAATTAGATAAGGCGACTGCCCCTGCAAAGGCCTGTCAATACCCTCACCTAGCACTTCTGACTTAATATAAGAAGCATTTGCAAATGCCGTTAAGTTTGATAGCCAGGCTCTATCACCCAAAAAATCAAGCTTTTTACGAACATCCATTTCAATACCTAAAGAGCTTGCTGAATTTGCATTCAAGAAATTTATACCTCTAACTACCGGAGTAGAATTCGAATTTACGCGTTGCTCAATTGGATCATTAAAATTCTTGTAAAAGGCTGAAAATGTGAATGTCTCGCTTGCTGATGGATATAATTCATAACGTAAATCAGCATTTACAATTTTTGCACGTTTTAGCGCCGGATTACCTGTAACGGAAGTCTGGCTGATGAAGTCATAATAATTAAACAAAGCAAGTTCTCTAAATTCAGGCCTTGAAACGGTTTGCGACCCTGATAAACGAATGTTTGATTTATCATTCAATTTATAACTCAAATTTAATGAAGGAAGTATATCGAAATTATCTTGCTTGGCAGAAACAGCCTGACCAGAGAAGTCGATTGCATTTAATGTTTGTGTAAACTGCTCAATTCTTGCACCATAAGAAAGTCTGATTTTTTCACCAAGCTTATTATCCATCATCAGGAAGCCCGCATTTAAATCAGAGTTTGCGTTATAATTATCGGTATTGTTTGTAAAATCATTAAGAATATACCCATTTTCGCCGATATTTTGAGGCGCAAATATTTGATCTTTAGGTAAGCTACTGTAAGATTTTTCAAAAACAGAAGGTCCTACGAAAAGGTAATTGAAAATACGTGCATTGAAATCACGCTCCTTAATTTGTTTTAAAACACCAAGCTTCATGGTAGCTTGCTGATCAAATAAATTTAAAGGTATAGATAGGGATGTTTGACCGCCGAACGTATTTTCTTGCAAATCAGAAAAAAGTCGCCTAGTATTTCTATCAATCAATCTAAATGGTTCAGTTGAACCTAATGAGCGACGATAATCCATAGACCTCTGATCTGGTTGATCACGCTCTACGCGTGAAAAATTAAGATTCCAATTTAGTTTTAATTGTTTCTTGCCCAACTGATGCTCTCCTTCTAGCTGCGAATTCAATAAACTTTTTTGAGTTAAATCAGACACATTTAAACGAACATCCTGAATATTATCCGTAGTAAAACCAGTCCTAGAGGTATAACTATCATCAAACCCTTGATTATACATACTTTTAAATGCAAATTTGTTAGAACCTTTCACAAAAGCAAAATTTGCTAGTAATCCCAAGTTGGTGCTGTATTTAAAAATATCTTCTTGATATTCATAAAATGGAGATCCTGAAAACTCATAATCCTTTCTTTCGGCAATTGCTATATTTTGGGAATTTCTGTAACTCATTGATATAATACTACCAAAAGAGCCCCCATTTTTAAGATCTTTTCTACTTCCCCAAGTTATTTGATGGTTTTGCGTCGGAATTGCAGGTGCAATTACTTCGCCGTAGGCGTTTGGAAGCTGAGAAGAGAATTTTGCCTTCTCTGCGTTTGACAATGGATTATAAGTTTGAAATGAGCTAGGAAAGCCTGCAGGAAGACTACGACTTCCATCATCAAAACCTAAAAAGTCATATTTATTTCTTGCATTCGAGGTAAAATCCTGAAAAGTAGACTGGCTATTATAACCGGTGCTTACGGAAACATTCAAAAAACTTTCTTCAGGAACGTCACGGGTAATCACTTGAATAACGCCACCCGCAAAATCACCTGGGAGATCAGCAGAAGCTGTTTTATTAACCACAATACGATCAATTAAGTTGGCAGGGATTATATCAAAAGAAAATGCCTTACGATCTGGTTCAGATGAAGGAAGAACTGCATTATTCAAAATAGATGAATTATATCTATCGGCTAAACCACGAATAATTACAAATTTATTATCCTGAATACTTGCCCCACTTACACGTTTAAGGACTTCCGATGTATTTCGATCTGGAGTTCGTCTAATTAATTCGGATGTGATACCACTAGAAATACTAATGTTATTTTTTTGTTGAGCATATAAAGCACTGATACTTTCTTGTCTAACAGTTGCTGTAATTACCACTTCTTCAAGTGCTAGAGAAGATGCCTCTTCCATAATCACATCCACAGTTGTAATTTTCCCTGCTAGAACCTCAATATCAGTAATATTTTTAGTTTGATATCCTACATAAGAAAATGTAAGACTGTATTTTCCGGGAATGAGATTTCCAAGAGTAAACCTACCTTCAATGTCTGTTGAAGCACCTAATGTTGCTCCGGTAATTTTTACAGTAAGTCCTATTAGAGTTTCTCCAGTCTTGGAGTCGCTAACTTTTCCTGAAATTTTGCCGTTTTGCTGGGCATGAATAGCTTGTGTACCTAAAATTAATAGGAATAGCAAGCTAAAGATTCGAAGTAAACTGTTGTGTTTCAATTGCTGAGATTTTAATTTCAACAAAAGTATTACCACAGTGTTAACTCATGATTGAATTAGTATTATCGGTGGATTACTAATATGTTAAGTTAATATGAATAATGTTAAGAAAATATTAAGAGCAATGAGGAAGTATTTATTGAAAAGAATTAAAGCAGGAAAAATCAATATTTTATTTTCGCCTTCTTCAAAATGAAATGAAGCAACCAAATTGGGCCAATTAATAAAAATTTAAGATCATCAAAAAAAGATGGTTTTTTACCTTCAATTTTATGACCTATAAACTGACCGATCCAAGCTAAAACGAATATTCCAAGACATACTTGCCACATCGGTGGCCACCCATCTGTATTATGCATTTTCTCAAGGCTAACAATGCCCGCAGAAAAAAACATGATAAGCAATAGCATGAAATAAGACAATACTGGAGATAGTTTATAGTAATAATATATTGAGAAAGCGATTAGAAAAGAAGCCCAATTAACATAACCATTGTATTTACCTAGAATTTCTAAATTTGGAAACGGAATTGCCCAGATAAGTCCGAATAAACTAAAAACAATTGCTGGAACACAGATCCAGTGAATAATTTCATTGGTATGATTTTGATGACTTTCTGAATATTTATCAAAGTAAACATCTACTGGACGAGATTGAGCTTGTTTTTGCATGTTTAAATATAGCAAGAATTAAATAAATGGAAATTTTGAAAAAAAATATGCCGGGCATTTTGCCCAGCATATCTATTAAAAAATCAATATAATTTACTTCGCGTAAGAAACAGATCTTGTTTCACGAATCACTGTCACTTTAATTTGACCTGGATAAGTCATTTCTGTTTGAATCCTGTTTGAGATATCTGCGGCAAGAATTTCAGCAGCTGCGTCAGTAATTCTTTCACTTTCAACAACCACCCTTAACTCTCTACCTGCTTGAATAGCGAATGTTTTTTCTACTCCAGGATATGAAAGTGCAAGTGATTCTAGCTCTTTCAATCTACGGATATAACTTTCAACCACTTCACGTCTAGCACCTGGTCGGGCACCCGATATGGCATCACAAGCCTGAATAATTGGAGAAATCATGGAAGTCATTTCCACTTCATCATGGTGCGCTCCAATGGCATTACAAACTTCTGGATGTTCCTTATATTTTTCAGCAAGTTGCATACCTAAAATTGCGTGTGGTAATTCTGGATTATCATCTGGAACCTTACCAATATCATGAAGGAGTCCGGCGCGTTTAGCCAATTTAACATTCAAGCCAAGTTCTGCTGCCATGGTAGCACAGAAGTTAGCTACTTCACGTGAGTGCTGAAGAAGATTTTGTCCGTAAGAAGAACGGTAACGCATTCTACCCACCATTCTGATCAGTTCAGGATGAAGGCCATGAATACCAAGATCTATTACAGTACGCTCACCGATCTCAACAATTTCATCTTCAATCTGCTTTTTAGTTTTTGCAACTACTTCCTCGATTCTAGCAGGATGTATACGGCCATCGGTTACTAAACGGTGTAATGCTAAACGTGCAATTTCACGCCTAACAGGATCAAAACCTGAAAGGATAATGGCTTCTGGAGTATCATCCACAATAATTTCAATTCCTGTAGCAGCTTCAAGGGCACGGATATTTCTACCCTCGCGACCAATTACTCTACCCTTAATTTCATCATTTTCAATATTAAAGATGGATACTGTATTTTCGATGGCACTTTCAGTAGCTGTACGCTGAATGGTCTGAATAACAACCTTTTTAGCCTCTTTGCTAGCAGTTAACTTAGCTTCATCAACAATATCCTTAATTTGAATCATTGCTTGAGTACGAGCCTCCTCACGCAGTGAATCAATCAATTGATTTTTTGCATCCTCCGCTGACAATCCAGCAATGGTTTCCATCTTCTGAATATGCTGATTTTTTAGAACATCAACATCTTCTTGCTTCTTCTGAGCTATTTCAATCTGTTTTTCAAGATTCGACTTAACGTTTGTTAGTTCATCTTCTTTTTTTGTAAGATTCTCAATTTTTTGGTTGATAGACTGCTCCTTTTGTTTGATTGAATTTTCACGCTGGTTAATTGTATTATTTTTAGCGTTTATTTCCTGCTCATGATCAGCCTTCATCTGAAGGAATTTCTCTCTAGCTTCAAGAAGTTTATCTTTTCTTAAGATTTCAGCATTGGTTTCTGCGTCCTTAAGGATCTTTTTTGCTTTGTTTTGAGCATTTATTTCCTGTGTACGGAATAGGCTGCGCAGTAAAAACCGTCCGACAACCACCCCTGCAGCTAGTCCGACGAATATGTAGAGTACTATTTGTATTATGTTCATAATTGTTTTAAGTATAAAAAATTTAATAAATTTTTAAGATTCCTGTATCGTATTAATATCTTATTTAATAAAAAAACTCAAACCAAATACCTTAGCAATGATTAAAATTTAATTTTCAAACAATGAATATTAAGCCTTAAATAGTGAAAATAAAAATTTAAACGGGTTAAATTTTTTATGCTCTTTTAAAGAACGATATTACTTTGAAAAAAAGTCTGTAAGCAACTGATCTAATTGATAAACCTTTTCTGTAACATCCACATCTTCATTCATTACCCTACTCTCAGCCTTCAAAGTAGCTGTAGCATAATGTAAAACGCACATGGATAACAGATCCTGCTTATCACGAACCGCATAATTTTCTTGATATTCTTTTATACGGTCGTTAATTATCTTGGCTGCCCTTCTAATCAATTCCTCTTCTTCCGTGTTTACCTTTAAGGGATAAACGCGATCAGCAATATTTATTTTTATGGAGATTTCTCCCATTTGAGCTTATTTTCACTAAGTACTACTTTTTAAGTAATACAATACACTTATCTATTTCGCGTACAAAATCGGTAATTTTTTGCTTTATGTCAAAAGTTTTTTCATTAAGACCTAAATCAGTTGTCTGAATCCCTTCCAATGAACGAGCCAATGTCAAAACTCTCAGCTTTTCTTCCAAGTCAGCTTTTAGTTGAGAATGATGATCAACTTTCTGTTTTAAATGATCATTATCTTGCTTTAATAAGTCATTTTCTTCTTGCAAAGCAGCATAAAGCTCTATTAGCCTGCCCGTTTTATCGATTACCTTACTAAGCTGATCTGCAACTGTCATTTGAGTTATAGGTTTTATTGGTAAGTTATAAGTAATAAGTTTTATTAATAAGTTATAAGTTTTAGGTGGTAAGTTTTAATTTATAGGTTTTTCTAACTAATTCTTATTTCTGCTCCTACCTGTTTCTCAAAATTAATAATTAACTTCTGCATAAAAGACTCAATTTGTTTATCAGCAAGGGTTTTTTCCTCATCTTGAATTACAAAACTTAGCGCATAAGATTTTTTGCCTTCTGGTAGTTTATCGCCAACATACACATCGAAAACATTCACTTCTTTCAAAAGACTTTTATCCGTTTTTAAAGCAATTTGTTTAAGTTGTTCAAATGTAACGTCCTTATTTATTAACATGGATAAATCACGTCTTACAGATGGAAATTTTGATACTTCAGTATAGCTAATTTTATTATTTCTCACCGACTTTACAATAAGATCCCAATCAAAATCAGCATAAAAAACGTCCGCATTAATATCTAGCTTCTTTAATACTTTTTTGGAAAGGGTACCAAAATCAACCAAAACCTTTTCTCCTTTACGATAGCTAATTCCTGAAGAAAAATCAGCATTAGAAGTCTCAAAAGAGCTTAAACCTTTAATATTAAGCCTGTTAATAAGCAAATCGACTATTGATTTCACATTGTAGAAACCAACACTATTTGATTTAGCAGCCCAATTCTCTGCATGCTTTGCACCAGTAATAAAAATCGAAAGGCGTTGGTTTTCTTTATAGTTTTCATTTTCAAGACTATACACCTTCCCAAACTCATATAATTTCAGATCAGAATTTCGACGATTCTGGTTGTAGGAAATAGCTTCTAACCCTGAGAATAATAAAGTTTGGCGCATCACATCTAAATCACTACTTAGAGGATTAAGAATCTTAACCGCTAAATCCGGCTGCGAAGAATAGGCCAATTTGGTTAATGAATTGCTAAGAATCTCAAAAAAACCGTTGGACGTAAGCAAATCCGCACATTGGTTTTGAAGAACCTCTTTATCCGGCTTTTGTGATGGATTTAAAGAGGCACGAATCTGGTTTGGGATCTCAATATTATTATATCCATGAATTCTAAGAATCTCCTCAATGATATCAACTTCACGAGTAACATCAACCTTAAAGGCAGGCACCTCCAATTTCATACCCTCTTGATCTTGCGAAACTATGTTTATACCCAATCCGCTTAAGGTTGTCTGAATTTCCTCTTTTGAAATTTCCTTGCCAATTAAACGTGTCACGTTTTTAAACAAGATTTCTACCTCAAAAGCTTGAGCAGGGCTTGGATAAATATCTGAAATTGAAGATGAAATATGACCGCCGGCAAGCTCTTGAATAAGTATTGCTGC
>JBIHZP010000042.1:0-8731 GCA_044231315.1 Daejeonella sp.
AAATTAATTTTGAGAAATTAAATGCGAAGCCTATATTTGCACTCCCAATAGGGGAGATTAGCTCAGCTGGTTCAGAGCACCTGCCTTACAAGCAGGGGGTCACTGGTTCGAACCCAGTATCTCCCACACTGAAAATCAAGCACTTACATTAATTTGTAGGTGTTTTTTTTATTTGCTACCACCAACAATTCACCAACAAGTCCATCGATTAGGTATCTCATAGATAGTGAATGACATTAAAAATCATTCTTTAGAAATTGATTTAACTCGTTGATAACTAGTAATATAATCTTAATTCTAGTATTGTTTTTTGCTGTATAAACTTCAAACTTATTTGTGATACTGGAAGGTGTTGTATAATTCTATAAGTATTGTGGAGTCTAACGGGGGGGATGAGGGGCCTGTAATGGTTTAAAATGCATTTTAAGGGCTATTGTTGCCGACTTAGATAATCAATTTGTAGAATCTCTTCACCAACGTGTCCGTAGTCAATGTAGTCACCTAACAAAATGTTATTAACTAGATCATGCGTAAAGATCGGATTGCCTAGTAAATCAAATTTGCCTGTTGGTTTCTTTTGAGAATATATCATTTTAGTAGTAGGTGAATGGTGAAATGAATTTTCCATCTTACACCTATAGTAGGGAATTTAACGTATAAAAAAGGCTTTGAACGTTTTAAATGGTGTTATAGTTGGATTGTATTTGACTTAAACTAACAAATCAACAACCTTTTCCATTGAAAATCTTGTGATTTGATATCATTTTCAAGAAAACCCCTACCCAGTTCTCCATTAGAAATTTCCCACCCCCAGTAGACATGCCTATAACACCCAATTATCCTTCCCAAAAACAGATACGTCAAAAAAATACTTAACGGACTGAATCCTGACTAATCCTCTAAACTTTGGCACTTGCCTCGTTCTATCAGGGGCATTTTTTGAATAGTTAAAATAGCGCCAAGGCTACCTGATGATCTATAGGGGTTAAAGAAAACTGATTGTAAGTCTTTACTTATAAAGACGGATTTATAGCTATAACACATTGATGATTTGTAAGAATAAAAACGATATATTGGCATTTAATAAAAACGAGACAAAATTTCGCCATTGCCGTTGCAATTGGGTGTATATGCGAAGGTTTGTTTCGGGTATAAGGGAGTTGGCAGAAATTTTAAAAAAACGAACAATTGTAATCTAAAAAGAAAAATGAAAAAAATATTCTTGATTTTATTAGTATTAATTGCTAACAATCTACTAGCTCAAAAAACTCAAAAATTAGATAGCTTATTTCAAAAGTTAAGTTCAAATAAAGAATTTAACGGGAATGTATTAATCGCAGAAAAAGGAAAAGTAATTTATAAAAATAGTTTTGGTTTAGCGAACGAAACTTCTAAAGAAAAATTAAATGAAAATTCAATTTTTGAATTGGCATCTGTTTCCAAACAATTCACTGCTTTTGCAATTGTAATTTTAAAAGAAAAAGGAAAATTAAAATACGAAGATAAAATTGGAGAAATTTTGCCCCAATTATCATTCTACAAAAATATTACAGTTCGCAATTTATTAAACCACACTAGCGGTTTACCTGACTATATGAAAATTTTAGATAGTTTATTAATAGATGAAACTTGGAATGATGGAACTAAAATTGCTACTAATAAGGATATTTTAGATGTATATGAAAAGCATAAACCAAGTTTATTATTTGAACCTAATGAGAAATGGGAATATAGTAATACAGGTTATGCAATATTAGCATCAATCATTGAAAAAGTAAGTGGGAAATCATACGCTGAATTTTTAAAATCAGAGATTTTCAAACCGCTAAAAATGAACAATACTTTTGTTTACACAAGAAGATTAAAACCACAAAAAATTAACAATTACGCATTTGGTTATGTTTATTCTGATAGTTTAAAAATAAACCAACTTCCTGACCAAGTAGAAGGATTAGATATATATGTTTTCACTTTAGATGGAATTGTTGGCGACGGAACTGTTAACTCAACAATAGGTGATTTATTAAAATGGGATAGAAGTTTATATACTCATCAATTAGTATCCAAAAATGGAGTTGATGAAATTTTTAATAACGCAACTCTAAATAATGGAACAAAAACAAAATATGGTTTTGGATGGTTTTTAGAAAATAACGAATCTTTCGGGAAAATCATCAATCATAGTGGAAGTTGGCCAGGTTACATTTCTTATATTGAAAGGAATATTGACAATGATAAAACAATAATATTATTGCAGAATAACGACAATAGCAATACAAAAATTCCATCAAAGCAAATTAGAAATATTATTTATAATGTAAAACCGTTAACATTTAGTGAAGAATATTTAAAAATGATTAGTGGCGATTATAAAACCGAAAATGGAACTATAAAGAAAATATTATGTGAAAACGGAAAGTTATATATTCCAATGTCTGCCGAAGATAAATTCGAGTTGGAGCCTATTACCAAAACACTATTTACAGTTATTGGGTTTAGTCCTGAAGTACGATATGAGTTTGTTTTTGAAAACGATAAAGTAAAAAAATATATTGTAACTCAACCCGAACAAGGAGTAAAAAAAGAAGCGGTAAAAATTGAATAAAAAAAACATCTGCCAACACGGGTTTGGCAAAAGTGGCGGTTCAGTGCTCCGCAAATACATTTGTGGTTAATCAAAGTTTGGTTCTCCGCATAAACATTTGTGGTGAAAATCGCCACCTTCGCCAAGCCCGAAACCGTTGTGTGCAACATTAATCGCTACTACGACAGTTTATTACATTTTTGATAATAATTAGATATGGGGATATTTGAAATAATAGGCGAATTGACTAATCCAGGTCCAGTCGGCAAGGTTGATTTAAATGATAATGATTATAATATTCGACAAAAACTGATTACAATAAGATTTATTGTCTCATTGATTATTATTGGATTAATTGAATATTTATTGATAATTCAAACGAATTGGGATAATGATTCAGCCAATATATTATGGGTAAATATAGGTTTGTTTATCTATCTTTTGATTTCGCTAATTATTAATGTCAAACCGGACTATGATAATTTAGGATGGGGGCCGTTTTTAATTAATAATCCATTTAGATATTCTGATAATATTAACCGATCCCTTGTGATTTTAAATTTATTATGTGCACCCGGGAAATTTATTTCTAAATCTATTGTTGGATTCTTTAGATATTTAAAAACTAATCAATAATTGATCCTTTGGATATTTATTTATAACGTGAAAACTAATTACAAACAAATCTAAAACTTCTTATTATGGGATATTCTTTCTTTCCGATTTTGATTATTATCATTTATTTAACGATAATAATTGGAGCATTCTATTTGATTTATACATGGGTGAATAAATTCATTTCATTAAAACAAGAGCATAATAATTTGTTGAGAGAGATAATTAAAAAGATGGAGAATAAATAAAAAGCAGCACACAACACGCGGTCATACAAAATTGGGGTTTTTGGGCTTAATTTAAAGGTTGTTTTGTACTTTTGATTTTCGGTGTTTAATCGAAAGTTTCGGGCGAATACAATAAAGATACATTTGGCGATGTTCCCTTCGAGGAAGCCTTATTTTTAGAATGCGCAATAACAGGTGCTTATTCGGGAACATATTATAAATTTCTGAAGACCCTAAGTGATGTGAAATTCAGAGATTCAATATACAAAAACCTAAACACTTATACAGAAGGTGATTTCCCTTCCAGAATTCGGTTTCATACATTGATTGATTCAGCAACAAAGGGGCGAGATCGTTTATTGGGATATCGAACATTGCATACTTTCAGAATTAAGGGTACGCTTAGTAGAATTTATTTTAATGTTGATGGGGATTTTAAGGTTTTATATGGTGAAGAATTTGAATAAGCCAGAAGGGGTAAAGTCGTTAGATTAAGCGACTATTAAAGGTATTATATCTATTTTTAACCGATAAATAGTTTTGTTTATAAACAAGCGTAATGCTATTACCTATTATGTGTATAGGAGAAAACAATCTGTCTTATCTGTCAACCATCTGTCTTGGCAAAAACCCACCTAACAAAAGCTTAAACCTAATAAAAGACACTTAGACACTAAAGTCACTTTATTTCTATTATTGGGAGAATATGTAGTATTATACATTGTACTATAGCTTTATAGAAAAGTACTGTCTTAACTGTCTTTCTGTCTAAATCCCCCTTTAAGATAGAATAATGAATCTTTTTCCATCGCCAATACATCGACAGATAGACACAAAAATAGGGTTGGCATCTGTCACAATACACAACCCTAGTAATGGTCCGATTTTTTTATTATCCCGGATTCAATTCAATCACAGGATAAAGACGCTTTCTTCCCTTAACTTGTTTAAAGCCCAAAGCTTTTAATAATTGCCCGACCTTAACAGTATTAATTTTTATTGTTGACCACCTGTTTAATTTATCAACAATATCGGTACAGGTAAGCCAAACCACCTGCGGGGATTCCTCATCATCAGAAATAGCAAAGTACTTAAGAATCAGATCTTCTTCGTGTGATATAGCTTTAAAATCTCCGGTACTATCATTCAAGATTTTGATTTCCTCCGAACTAAGATCAGGATCGAATTTCGATTGCCATAACCTATAGATTTCGATGAACAAACTGTTCTTATCAATACTATTGTATAGCCTATGATCAATACTTAATACATTGATCGGTAGAATCCTTCTATTGCCCGTTGGATCGCTCAAAATCTGGTGATCGTTGGTTGTTCCGCATAGCATCGCAAGTCGCCTTAAATCCACGCTAACGCGCCCGTAAGGTTCTCTAATACTAAACACTTGCTTAGAGGTCATCTCCTTCAACCGTTTTTGCTCACTTTTACTTTTGCCACCCATTTCATCATCCATGACTATTAGCTTTCGCGTCATCAAGATATCCGCATCCTTGCCCTCATCTAATTTAGATTCAGCATAAAAATGTTTGAGTTGATCCGGTAGCAACCTTCTGAACCATTCTGTTTTTCCACTGTTCTGACCACCGCACAGAACCAACATTAATGGTGAATGCTTTCCATGTATGGTTGCCATAATTGAGCACAACCATTTCCTCACAAATAAGTCATGGTTTGGCGTATCTGTTTTAATGGATACAATTAACCTGTCCATATTCTTACCATCAGTCCTGATATGCTTATTGCTTTCAATAAACGATTTCAGAGGATCATACTTTTTGACAAAGTCAGAATAAAGAATACACCTTACAAGTTCATAAGTAGCCCGGTTATGCTGTGCTTTACACGCGATGAAAATCGAATTGACTATCATGTCATCCACCGCTCGACCATCTACTTCTAGGTTTCTAGTGATTTCGTTAAATGCCAGTCTATAATTGGCCGTAAGAAACTCTTTAATAGCCTCTACAATTGATTGTTTAGTTTCCATCATGACTCCCTTTCGCTTGAAATAGTTTAGTTTGAGGATCAAAAGGGAACATGTGAGGATTTGTAGATAAATACCATGCCTTTCGTCCTGTGTTCCCAAATGGTTTTTGCTCAACACGTTTTAATGTTCCCGATTTTTCAAGATGCTTTTTATACCAACAAATGTTCTTTTCCAAGATGCCTGTCGCTTTAAAAACCATTGAAGCCGTAGCCGTGTGAGTATACAAATACTCAAAGAATCTTCGCTTTTCTGCTTTAAAATTCTTATCATTACCATCACTTGATGATAAATGATTATTAAAAGGAGTTCTCATTATTTGGTTACTCTTTTCTTTTTTCCTGCGACCTCAGCAAGGTGCTGAATTGCATCGGTGTACGGCTCTCTCTTTGGTTTAGTATTTTCCTCCACCCATCTATCAAGATCCTTTCTTGAAAATACCAGCTTACCCCCAAAGTGCTTGTGTGGAATCTCTCCAAACGCGGTCAACTTGTAGATCTTAGATTTGCTAAGCCCAGTGATCTCAACTGCCTCCTCCAAGTGACAGCGATCTGGTTTTGATGCCTCTTTTTCCCAAGGAAATTCCGTTAGCGCGTGGCTAACTGCGCTCTTAATTAGGTCTTCAATTCTTGCGGGGGTTATCATCACGAACTCCGTTCCCGCCTCTTTTTTCAAAATCATGCTTATAAAACTTTAATTGTCACCATTGTTGGTGGACACAACCAAATTTAATAAGGAAAATAGTGGGTATTTTAATGGGTAGACGGATCAGGCAGGAAATTAAAGTGCTGTTATTCAGTAGCTTAAACGTAAATTAATAAAAAGATAGTGGGTGGGTAGTGGGTTACATGTCAGATTTCAGCAAACATTCTTCAATGTCTCTTAATAGCCGTTTGCTTTGAGGCATTTTGCTGTCAATTCTCGAGGTTTTTATATTGTCGAAGGTTCCTGCCTTTCCACCATATTTTACTAACAAGGGCTTTATAAAATCCCCTTGCGGTTCGTTGTCTCTAAATTCATGCATTTTCCATAATAAGGCATAAAAGTCAGTCATTTTCCTATTCTTTATTATAAATCCTGAATGTTTAATTGGATTATTCATATCAAATACAGCGAAAAACCCGTGGTTGTCTATATTCTCCCAGATGACCCCGTTGAATTTGGTATTAATCTTTATCAATACTGCCATGTTAATATAATACTTGGCAGAATTAACTTCAACAATGGTTGATGTACCTGAATTACGCCTTAATCTTTTAACTCCTAACAACCATTCTTTTACGTCATGCTCGAATTTATCTGTTTCCTTGCCATGACTGCTCCACTGGCGGCCATTCTCGAAAACGTATTCCGGCTTCAATATGTGCTGTTCTACTAATGCTAGAAAGCCTTCTTTGTCTTGCGCTCTATTGTATTGATAATGGATTATATCGGTATGTTTAGATCGTAAACTATCTTCTTTTGGGATGGTGATAAAACCCATAATGTCAGTGGTCTGAACCCCATGACTTTTAGTATAAGCCTGCAATAGTTCCGCATAGAGGCACTCTTCCACAAAAGAATAAAACCCATCGAGAACGACATCCTTATTAAGAGATAATTGAATTTGAAACTCATGAGTCTTAACTTCATCTGCGAAACAAAAGTCGAACATCTTTCTTGCCTGTTCTAATTCATATTGATATATTTCTTTAGTGTCAATCATGTCCTGTTATTAGAAATTAGTCAATAGCATCGCATTTTTAATCCGTTCCTCGCTCTCAAATTTGGCTAGATAGTTTTCCGTGGTCTTTAAATTGGAATGTCCAAGACTTTCACTAATGAATGAAATATTAGCGCCTGATCTTTTCAATACAGTGGCATAAGAGTGCCTAGCGTGGTAAGTACTTATCTTAGGCATATCCAGAGCAGTTGCGATTTTCCCCATGTATTCGTTAATATGCCTTGTGAAGTTTTTAATTTTTCGTCGTTCGTCTGCCGGAGTCTCATTTCCATCCAATATGTTAAAGATGAAAGTATCTTTTGACCCTTTTTTATTCCCCCATTGATTTATTATTTCCTGAATTTTCGGGGTCAGTGTTGCCCGTATTTCTGACATCTTCCCTTTTCCAAATGTTTTCTGACGATAAAAGTAGATCTCTTCGTTCGCTATATTGGAATATTTTAACTTTGCTATATCAGTGATGTTTGCCCCGTTGCACAGATAGGAAAATACCCATAAATCCCGACACCTTTCCATGATGATATTCTGACACTCATGCCTTACTATTTGACCAATCTGTTGCAGGGTTAAAGCCATTGCCCTCCCTGTTGGCTCTGGGATAATATATTTCCCCCGTCCAAATGGATAATCGACATCTTTAATCACACCTGTATCTTTCGCTTCATTAACGATTGCCCGAAGAGTCCTCATAATCATTGAAACTGTTGTATAGGCTTTTTTTAATTTTAAAAGATGCTGTTCGAATCCTTTTAACCACTCAACTGTCACCGTTTGAAATTTAATCCTCTCTCCACCGTAGATCTCCAAGTGTCGCAAAGAGTTTTTATACAATTCTGAAGTGCTAATTTTCCCTTCGTGGTATAGAGTATTTATCTTAAGGGTATACGCTGTGTTGATCAGATCACCAGTTGCTCTTGTCAACCGTTTATTTAAGGTGGCGAAGCTAAATGAATTTTGTTCCCCCAGTTCCTTAACATGGAGCTTTACAATGTCAAAAATTTTATTCACTGTTTCCCTAACTTCAACAAGTCTTTTATCTTTTCTATCATGTAAGTTTTCCCAATCCGTAGCACTCACCATGTAACCTGTTGAATAGAATTTTGCTTCCCTATGAAAAATCACTCTAATTCTAATAGGGGACAATGGCTCGGCCTTGCGCTTTCTAGCATCCCTAATGAGTGCTACTGTTATACCGTTGATAGAATACTTATTCATATTATTTTATTTTTAGAACCAACAATTCACCAACAAATATAAGGAATAGTTGAAAATGTATGACAATAAATATTAATAAATTGTAGCTTAACTCACTGATTTGCAAATATTTAGTAAAATTTTGCAACGAGATGAAAATAGATGAAATGTATATCATTACGCCTTACAAGCAGGGGGTCACTGGTTCGAACCCAGTATCTCCCACGGAAGAAAGCCCTTCAGATTAATTTCTGAGGGGTTTTGTGTTTTTAGGAATTTTTGAATAGTGCTGAAATTTCTGCTTTTCAGATGTTTTTATGCACATAGTTTGCACACCGTGTCCATAATTACATCCTATTACTGTAAAAGCAAAACTCACCCTAAAT
>JBIHZP010000299.1:0-2588 GCA_044231315.1 Daejeonella sp.
TTTAAAGTATGGGCTAATTGGGATTTACCTTCTTTACTTTTGAAACGTAATTTTAGACGATTACTCTGATAGGTTTCAAAATTAGACACTGAAGAAACCTCCAGCCAACGAGCCTGTGCAGCACACCATACTTCCATGTCGTAGGTTTTAGCGGATGTGAATCCCATATCGCCACCACAAAGACTTAAAACACGGTACGGTAGCTCTAGCGCCTTCAGAAGCGATTGTACATAAGCGCTCATATCTTCCAATACTTGATAAGAAACACTTGGGTGAACCACTTGTACAATTTCCACCTTATCAAACTGATGCAATCTGTTCAAACCACGAACATGTGCACCGTAAGATCCCGCTTCGCGACGGAAACAAGGCGTATAGGCACAGTTTTTTACGGGCAATTCCTCCTCTTTAAGAATTACATCGCGGTATAAATTAGTGATAGGAACCTCTGCTGTAGGAATTAGATATAAATTATCAATGCCGATATGGTACATCTGCCCTTCTTTATCAGGAAGCTGACCAGTCCCGAAGCCTGAAGCCTCATTCACCACAATAGGTGGCTGCATCTCACGATAGCCTGCCTTTTCTGCATGATCCAAAAAGAAATTAATCAACGCACGTTGCAATTTAGCCCCTTTACCTTTGTACACGGGAAATCCAGCGCCAGCAATTTTATTGCCTAGTTCAAAATCAATAATATCGTATTTTGTAGCCAACTCCCAATGTGGAAGTGCATTTGGCATAAGATCAGGGATTTTCCCATGCTCCAAAACAATCGAATTTTCTTCCGGTGTTTTACCTTTAGGCACAGAAGCATGCGGCAAATTAGGAAGCAAGACAAGTTCGTTTTGCAATAATATTTCGATGGCGCTTAATTTATCTCCAAGGCTTTTGGTTTGCTCCTTATAGGTATTGGACTGCTGCTTAATACTTTCTGCTTCTTGCTTAAGCCCCTGACGCATCAAGTCGCCAATTTTCTTAGCACTAGCATTTGCCTCTGCAGCAATCGAATCTAACTGAGTCTGAGTTTTACGGCGATCATCATCCAATTTTAGGATTTGATCTACCAACTCAATTGACTTAAAATTCTTTACCGATAAACGATTTAAAACTTCCTCCCTATTTTCGCGGATATAACTAACTTGCAGCATCTTTAATATTTTTATACAAAGATATAAACTTTTGGAGTTTGGGCTTTGGTTTAGGAATTTTCCTCGATTATTGCCCGAGTAAAATTAAAATACATGAGCGGTAAACTCTTTCTTGTACCAACACCAATCGGAAATCTCGAAGATATGACCTTCAGAGCCGTACGTATTCTTAAGGAGGTGGATCTGATTTTGGCGGAAGATACCCGCACCAGTGCCCCTTTATTGAAGCATTTTGGCATTGATAAAAAATTATTTTCGCACCACCAGCATAATGAGCATAAATCGGTGACGGAGGTTATTCGATTTTTAAAGGAGGGCAAGCAAATTGCCTTGATTTCTGATGCTGGAACTCCAGCAATTTCAGACCCTGGCTTTTTACTAGTGCGGGAAGCCATTCGAAATCAGATCCCATTGGAGTGCCTACCTGGTCCGACAGCCTTTGTGCCGGCATTGGTAGATTCGGGACTTGCAGCAGATAGATTCACTTTTGAGGGTTTTTTGCCCGTAAAAAAAGGTCGCCAAACGCGAATGAAAGAACTAACAAATGAAACACGTACCATGATATTTTATGAGTCGCCGCACCGTCTGCTAAAAACCTTGGATGAGTTGGCACAATATTTAGGTACAGATCGCCAAGCATCAGTCTCACGTGAACTCAGTAAAATGTTTGAAGAAACAGTAAGAGGCACTCTTGAAGAAATAAAGTTGCATTATGAAACTCATACCTTAAAAGGTGAAATTGTTATATGTGTTGCTGGTAAATAAAAAAATAACTTGAATTATGTCAATAGAACAGTATTTAACCGATGATCAGGATCCTAAAACGGCGGAGAAAGTCTTAGCGAAATTAAGAGATATGCTCAGTTCGGATGAGCCGGTAATTTATTTAGCGATACAAAAAAGACCTGGACTAACACTTATTCCCGATAGCATTGCGCTAAGCAATAAACGTATTGTATTTTGCATTCCTGAAAATCTGGGATTGACCACCAATTTCATCACTTTCTATTGGGCAGATGTGAAAGAAGTTTCATTCAAAGAAGGTTTTTTGGGATCTAAATTCATCCTCGTTCCACAAAGAGGTGAAAATGTAAGCATTGACTATATCCCAAAAGTGCAAGCAAGAAAGCTATATCAATTTTGTAGTGAGCAAATGGAAAAGCACAAATTGATTCCCCCAGGTATTGGCATAGTCATGCAAAATGAGAACTTAGAAGATGATTATGCTTCTTACATAGAGGTAAAAGATGAAGTGGATAGTTTCACAGCTGCAGAAAAGGATCATACAGAGGATGACCTTATCCAAAAACTTGAAAAATTAAAAATACTCTTCGAAAAACAACTGATTAGTCAGGCGGAATACGAACGTAAAAAAGCAGATATTTTATCTCAATTATAAGTGAAAAAGAATTATCAACTGGCACTCCTTAGTGCATT
>JBIHZP010000043.1:0-8675 GCA_044231315.1 Daejeonella sp.
GTTTTCAATGGTGAAATTTATAATCATATGGAGCTCAGAAAACAATACGGTTTGCATTCAGAATCTAATTCTGACACCAAAACTTTATTGATGCTATTTGAGCTTATGGGTATTAAGATGCTCGATAAATTGGATGGTATGTTTGCTTTCGCACTCTATGATCAGTTCAGAAATGAATTGTATTTGGCACGCGATAGGGCCGGAAAAAAGCCACTTTATCTTTATAATAATGGTAATGGAACGGCTTTTTCTTCCGAATTGAATATACTTTATCAGATTTTTAAACCGGAGGTCGACTATTCTTCATTATCATCCTACCTGTATTTGGGCTATCACTACAGAAAAGACACGCCCTATAAACAGGTAATGGAACTCGAAAATGGGCATTATTTGAAAATTAATACTAAAACCGCTCAGGAAAATTATGTTAAATGGTTTGATATCAGTTCTTATTATCAAAATAAAAATGAACTAACTCACAGTGAGGCTATTAATGAACTGGATAATCGACTAAAACTTTCGGTAAGCCGACGAATTGATAGCTCAGATCTTGAAATAGGTTCTTTTTTAAGTGGTGGAATAGATAGTGGAATTATTACTGCTATGGCAGCCTTACATAAACCTAATCTAAAGACTTTTACTGTCAAAATTGAAGGTTCATACGATGAGTCGCCTCTTGCTCTTCAAGTGGCACAAAAATATAATACCCAACATCAGGTAGTAGATATTTCATTTTCTGACTTGCAGAATGATATTGAGAATATACTTATAAATTATGGAGAACCTTATTGCGACAATTCGGCAATACCAAGCTATTATGTAGCTAAAGAAGCGAAAAAGCATGTTAATGTGGTCTTAAATGGTGATGGAGCTGATGAGCTATTTGCAGGTTATAGAAGATATGTGCCCTTTAAATATTTTGATTTACTTAATTCTGGAATATTTACACAAGCTTCAGCTAAGTTTTTTTCAAGGGTTTTACCTATGGCTCATGAAAAGCAAAGCAACTATAATTATGTGTATAGGCTCTTAAAGTTTGCGGCACACAATAATATTTTAAAATCTTATAGTGCCGCCACTTCAGATATCATGGTAGGTTTTGAAGATCAGTTTCTTATTCAACCTAATTTGGATGATATCGATTATGATCTTAGAAAAATCAATAAACTAAATATTTCGCCACTCAGTAAAATGCTCCTGATGGATTCACAAACTATTTTATTCAGTGGTTTATTGTCTAAAATGGATATCGCTACCATGGCTCACTCGCTTGAAGGAAGGAGTCCTTTTTTGTCGAAAGAATTATTAGAGTTTGCTCCCGGATTAGCGGATTCTTTTAAAATCAATGGATTAAAAACGAAATCCATTTTGAGAGACCTTTCCAAAAAATATTTACCACCAGCATTGGTTGGGCAGCCTAAGCGGGGATTTGAAATACCACTCAAAAATTGGATTGGCAATCAGCTCAATGAAATTGTAAATGATTATTTACTCTCTTCAAATGCGCTCTATCCGAGCATAATTCAGAAAAAATTCATAGTTGATTTGTTGGAAAGAAGAATGAAATTATCTGAAGAAAAGAGGGCAAAGATCCTTTTTGATGTGTTTGCAATGGAAGTATGGTATAAAAATATCAATAAACCCCTTGTCCGAAAAAGGCAATTAGAGCCATCATTAATGGAAGTTTAATGAATTCAAGAGTCTAATCACAGTGTTTTAAAGAAAAAATCAATCGTTACATTTTAAAATATATATTATGAAAGTATTAATTACCGGCAGTGCTGGTTTTATAGGTTTCCATTTAGTGAAGCAGTTGTTAAAGCAGGGGGATGATGTTATAGGAATTGATAATCTGAACGATTATTACGATAAGAAGTTAAAGTATGACCGTCTTGCCATTTTGGGAATCAATAAATCGAATTTCAATTATGGAGTAGAGCTGTCAAGTGAAAAGTTCGCCAATTTTAAATTCATAAAGCAAGATTTAACCGATAAGGCGAACCTTAAAAAACTCTTTAAAAAATACAAGTTCGATGCCGTGTGTAATTTAGCTGCTCAAGCTGGGGTAAGGTATAGTTTAATCAACCCTGATGCCTATCTAGAGTCGAATATAACAGGTTTTTTAAATGTTTTGGAATGTTGCAGGCATGAGAAAGTTGGTCATTTAGTATATGCCAGCTCTTCAAGCGTTTATGGACTTAATAAAAAAATGCCATTTTCTGTTAAAGATAATGTAGATCATCCTGTTTCTTTATATGCAGCCTCCAAGAAAAGTAATGAGTTGATGGCACATACTTATAGCCATTTATTTAATCTACCAACCTCTGGATTAAGATTTTTTACAGTTTATGGTCCCTGGGGACGCCCAGACATGGCTCTCTTTCTATTTACAAAGGCTATTTTAGAAGGGAAGGAAATTAATATTTTCAATAATGGAAAAATGAAACGTGATTTTACCTATGTAGACGATATTGTAGGGGGTATTATAAGGGTTTTAGCTAAACCTCCAAAATCAAATTTGAATTGGGATGAGCTAGAGCCAGATCCTTCGAGCTCTAGGGCTCCTTATCGGATATTTAACATCGGTAGGGGAAGTTCTGTTAATTTGCTTCATTTTATTGATGAAATTGAGAAAAATATAGGACTAAAGGCGAAAAAAATATTCCTTCCGATGCAAGACGGTGATGTTTCTGAAACTTGGGCTGATATTTCAGAACTCAAAACAGAATTTAAATATGAACCCAAAATCACTTATAAAGAAGGAATCAAAAAATTTGTCAATTGGTACAAAATATATTATTCCTTAAACCGGGAGTCAGCACGCCTGATCGAGCCTTCCGAGTCCCTTATAAATCAATAGTTTTATTGATTAAAATCATAGTTTTTTTCTTCGTTCATTTTTTAGGTCGTTATATTACTTTCTAATGACGGTATTATTGCTTTTAAATGACATAAATGGTAAAAAATCATAGGATTTGTTCCTCTATTTTCTATAAATGAACTTTATTTTAATAAATTTTAAAGGAAAATCATTTTTTATTTTAAATAAATCATTTTCTGTTTAATTACTCTTTTTTCGAATATTTTTGATTTTATAACCCCTGATTATTTATATAATTATTTATTAAATAATATTTTATTTAAATAAACCTTCCTGAAATTAAAGTATTTGAAATTTAAAGAATAAACCATTTCCTTTAATATAATAGCTCATAATTCCAATTTTTTTCGATGTATTTAATGCTTTTTCGCTTGCGTTAAAGCTGATAATAATCAAAAAAAATTAATTATGAAACAGAACAGTTTTAAAAGAAAAGGCTTTGTGACAGCACTATTATTAACCATTATTTTTTTCGCGCAATGCAAAAAGGATAATCAATTACTCCCAAGTAATACTGCTGATACATTTGCTTCCACCACAGCTCTAACAAGTACAACTAGTTTTGAGCAAGGTACATTAGACAAAAAAACCATTTTGAAAGATTCTGGTTTTTCCTACTACATTGAGCGTAAGTTTAGTATTTCGGGTGATTCAGAAAGTGCACCTAAAAGTTCTATCCTCAAATTGTATGAAAATGGTAAAGAACTTGGTCCCGCGCATAGTGCCCATAAAGATATTAGAAGGTATGGAAAAGGCAGGTTTAGTCATTGGGGGAATTCATTATATTTTTCCGCATCGGATAATACTGACCCCCGAAGAAACGGTCGTAAGTATACCTTTACAATCGGAAATTCAAGTGGCGTCATTACTCCGCCCATAACTGATCCAATTATAACTGATCCTATAATTACCGACCCTATTATAATAAATCCTATTTCATCTGATAAACCAATTGGTTATGCCATGGTGGATGGATCTACAACTGGTGGTCAAGGCGGACAAACCGTTACCGTTACCAATCTTACAGATTTTAAAGCCGCTGCTAAATCCACATCGCCTTTAATCATTATGGTCTCAGGTAATTTTACAAGTACTGGGATGATTGATGTGATGTCGAACAAAACCATTATTGGAGTTAATGGGGCTACTTTAAATGGTGTGGGACTTGCATTATACCGCGTTAATAACATCATTATTAAAAATTTAAAGATAAATAAAGTGGTTGGTGGTGATGGTATCACAATCAAAGAAACAAGTCATCATATTTGGGTAGATCATTGCGAGTTTTGGCAAGACAGAAATAACGGTTGGGATTATTATGATGAATTAATGGAAGTTACGGATCGCTCTAACTATGTTACGATTTCGAATAATAAATTCCACGATTCTCATATTGCATTGCTAATTGGTAGTGGTGATTTACAAACTACAGATATTGGATTTCTCAAGGTAACCATGTATGGTAACTATTTCTATAATATTTCTGAGAGACAGCCTAGTACAAGATTTGGTTACATGCACGTATTTAACAATTATTTTTATAATGGCAGTGGCTATACAGTTGGTGTAACTATGGGTGCAACTGTTCGTACAGATAATAATTATTTCGAAAACCAGGCTAACCCAATCTATACAGAATACAATGCTAAGCCGGGTTTTGTGAGTGGGGCATCAACCAATTTTTATAAAAACTCAGGTAGCAACAAAATATCAACTGCTGCTTCCAATTGGATACCTCCTTATGAGTATCAATCCATGCTTATTCCTGCAGCTGATGTTGCGGCTAAAGTATTGGCTGAAGCAGGTACCAAGTAGTATTTTTTTCTTCTCTACCTGTTTAATCAGGATTTTTAAACTAAGCGTTGCATTTTCCAAAATGCAACGCTTAGTATTTTAAGCTGTTTTCTGCGCATTTCCCCTTTCAAATTAATATTTCATCCTGCTTTTCAAGGATTTCCAATTTTCTTTTTCTCCGAATTACTCAATCTGGTTCTAGATAATCATCAAAATCCTAAATGCTGTTTAGCTTTTTTTTAACGTCTTATGATCAAGCACAAAAGAAAAAAAATACTTATCGCCTGCGATTCATATCGTACCCTAATAGGGTTTAGAGGCAAACTTATGGAAGCATTATTGAAAAATAATGACGTAGCGGTTTTTACTCCTAAAATACACCACGATGAGGTGAGAAATAAACTGCTAGGCATGGGTATCGAAATTTATGAAAATGAACTTAATGGAAGTAATGTCTCCATGTTTTCAGATCTCAAGTACATGTTTAGGTTATTTCAAGTAATTAGACAAGCCAAACCAGATACCTTTTTTCCTTATACGCTAAAGCCGGTAATTTATGGCTCTTTTATCGCTAAAATTTGTAAAGTGAAACATATTGTGCCTATGCTTACGGGCCTAGGCTATAACTTCATGAATGGGAATGATAAAACCCCTCTAATTAAGGAGATAGTTAGATCGATGTTGAAATTCAGTCTGAAATTG
Source organism: Daejeonella sp. (assembly GCA_044231315.1). GTDB lineage: Bacteria > Bacteroidota > Bacteroidia > Sphingobacteriales > Sphingobacteriaceae > Daejeonella. Next base: position 5,378 of record JBIHZP010000043.1, read on the forward strand.
AATGGAAATAGAGCACTTATCCTTCAAAATAGAGATGATTTTGAGACTTTAATTCATCAAGGAATTATTAATCAAAATGCTAAGGCTTACGTAGTTAATGGTTCGGGTGTAGATCTTTCTCATTATGTGTTCTCTAAGCCTGATCCGGAAAACCTTGTTTTTTTAATGATTTCCCGATTGATTAATGCTAAAGGAATTCGTGAGTATTTTGAGGCTGCAGCACGCATTAAATCACGGTTCCCTCATGTTAAATTTAAATTAATTGGTCCCTATGACCCCAATATCGACTCCATTGATCCTGTTTTATATCAAAAGATTTGTTCGGGTGAAACCATTAAGTATTTGGGGGAAGTGAGTGACGTAAGACCTCACATTAAAGAATCATCTGTTCTTGTTCTTCCTTCTTATTATGGTGAGGGTATTCCTAGATGTTTACTTGAGGGAATGGCTATGGGAAGAGCAATTATCACGTGTGATTCAGTAGGTTGTAAAGAAACCGTAGATCTTACAAAAGACGCTCAAACTGGTTTTTTAGTGCCAATTAAAAATGTTAAAGCCCTGACCGATAAAATCCAGCATTTCATCCAATATCCTTCAGATACTACGCTTTTTGGTAAAAATGGCAGAGCGTATGCAAGAAAAAAATTTGATGTAAATAAGGTTAATAAACAAATGTTAGAAATTCTTGAAGCCTAGATTGATGCTTCTATATTTATCGAGATTTCACCTCTCATAGATAAAAATCTCTGTAATTGATAGTACTTGATTTCATGTACGCCATCTGCCTAATGAAAATGAACTAATATTTAATAGGGTTAATAATTAATATGTCACATGAAAAATAAATTCAACTATTCGGAAATTTCAGTAGAAAAGGCAATGACACAACTCGATCAATTTGGCTGGATAAGCTACGAGAATGCATTAGAACCCGAATTCGTAGATCAAATCAATGATTCGCTCGAAATTGCTTATGAAAAAAGACGAGAAATTCAAAAAAGTAATGGCATCAGTCAAAACATGGAGGGTACTTTACATCATTTAATTGAATCCGATAATTTTGCCTTACAATTTCTTGATCGTTTGTATTGTCATGAAGAAATGAAAGCCTTTTTGGGTGGCAATTATATTGTTAATGCATTTGGTGGGGTGATGAACTCGAAAGATAATAGACCCTATGTTCAAAATATTCATCGTGATGTACGTTCGTTTATGGATGCTGATAAAACCATGGTTCAAATGATGGTGCTCTTAGATGATTTTACCATCGAAAATGGTGCAACTTATATGTTATCTGGTTCTCATCAAATTGCGGCTAAACCAGATGATAATTATTTTTATGATAATGCGGATCGTGCACTAGCCAAAAAAGGGAGTATTATACTTTTTGACTCTAATTTATGGCATGCAGCTGGAAAGAATAGTACCGATGAAAATAGGAGAGTACTGACCATTAGCTATACCAAACCACAATTCAAGCAACAATTCGACTATCCCAGATTTTTGGGATACGAATTTGGCGAATCATTGAGTGATGGCTTAAGACAAATTTTAGGTTATAAATCTAGGATTCCTGCCACGCTCGATGAATATTATCAACCCTTAAACAAGCGAATGTATCAACCAGATCAGGGTTAAATCATTCTAGAAATCATCCCTTCAAACAATTCTTGTTTGATATAAATATTATTACTCCTGAATCTTAATGAGAATCTACGCCAAACGACTAAAGGCTATCGGAGGTTATTTCAACCTTCAATTACCCGCCCTAGAAGAATATTATCCTTCCCTCATTAAATTAAATACTGGAAGAAATGCATTGGAATATATCCTAAAAGCAAATGGCTATTCCTGTATTTATATCCCATATTTTACATGTGAAGTAATATTAGAGCCTATCAAAAAACTAGGCATTCAATATCATTTTTATACGCTTGACAAGAATTTAGATCCAATAATCGACTTTGAAATCGAAGCTAATGAATGTTTTTTATACACCAATTATTTTGGTATTAAACAATTAACAGTCAATAATTTAGCTAAGATTGATATGAATTTGATAGTAGATAATTCACAAGCTTTCTTTCTGAAACCAGCAGCAGGAATTGATACATTTTATTCCTGCCGTAAATTTTTTGGGGTTCCTGATGGTGCCTATCTCCAAAGTAATTTAATAAGCAGTACCAAATTTGAAAGAGATATTTCTTATGATAGAATGTCGCACCTCCTTATTAGTATTGATCAGTCTATCGAGAAAGGTTATGAAGCTTATAAAAGTAATAATGATATTCTTTCAAAAAACCCTATTCGTAGAATGTCATTTTTAACAGAATATCTTCTAAAAAGTATTGATTATGAATCGTGTAGAGTGATTAGGAACAAGAATTTTAAAATTCTTCATGAAGCGCTTTCTAATAAAAACCAATTGGAGATTGATACTTCTTTAATAAATGGTCCATTATGTTATCCTTTTTTATCAAATAAGGAAAATATAAAGAACAAATTAATCAGTAAAAGGGTATTTATACCAGTTTACTGGCCAAATGTGTTTAAATGGACGACCGAAAAAATGTTTGAAAACTATCTCGCTCATAATCTTGTCTCATTACCAATAGATCATCGTTATAATGAGGAAGATATGGAACGAATTATAAATTATCTAAAACAAATGCTATGAATGATTCTATTTATTTAAGGGAGCTTTATTTATCGGATGCTAAAACATCTTTTAATTGGAGAAATAATCCAATAATTTGGAAGTATACCACATTTAATTCCGGTAAAAAAATCACTGAAAAAATGGAGCTTGAATGGCTTAAAAGTGCTTTGAAAAAGCCCAATGATCATCGATTTGCCATTTGTTTGAAAAGCAATAGTCAATATATTGGAAATGTGCAGCTGACTAACGTGAATTCAAATACAGGCGATTTTCATTTATTTATTGGTGAACCCTCATTTTGGGGTAAAGGTATCGGCAAGCAGGCAAGTATTCTGATGCTTGATTTCGGATTTACACACCTCGACTTAGATTCAATCATTCTAGAGGTGCATAAAGAAAATTATGCTGCTCAGTCAGTCTATAAAAAGATTGGTTTTTCTGAAATCGGCAGAAATCATGATTTTTCAAAAATGATTATTCGAAAAGATGAGATGTCTGTTTTTGAAAATAATGCAGCTCAAAACATTAGTTTACTACATTAAATATGCCCCAGCAATGCTGTAACTCCAATTCTATCGCACAGCAATTAACAGCTAATCTTAATTTTTAAAATAAATTATTACTATGATTAATGAAATT
>JBIHZP010000301.1:0-2552 GCA_044231315.1 Daejeonella sp.
TTATCCAAATTTGGGGATCGAAGTACCGCAGCGTAAAGGTGATCGTTTTTGATTACTGGACGACATACACATGCTCCGGGAAGACTGATAATCTCTTGAAGTTTACCATCTAAGGAAAATCTTTTAAAGCAATTACGTGTACGGTCGGTAACAAGGAGACTAGGTGTTCCAGATCTGGTATCAACCACAATCCCATGTGCATTATCAAGCTTTTCATCTCCTTGTCCCCTACCACCAAAGTATCCTTTCAGCTTGCCGTCGTTGCCATAATGTAAAATATATTGAGCACCATAACCATCAGCAATAAAAAAGTCTCCATTTGAATGGGTAGCCACTTCGGTTGGGACAAATTCTTTGGCATTTTTATAGATTCCAGCTTCTAAGGGCACATCAATTGTTAATACAATTTTACCATCCATTGTGGTCTTGTAGACTTGATTTTTTACGGTATCCGTGATGTATAGAAATTGCGTTCCATTTTCATCAGACAAAGTTAAACCATGTCCACCAGGAAAATCATGTCCCCAAGCATCTAAAAGTTTCCCAGATGTATTGTAAACAAGTATATTATTTTTAGTTTCATTGGTCAACAGAATAATCCTACCACTTTTATCTTGAACCATTTCATGGCAATCATTCACAGGGAACTTTGCTGAATTTAGAGTTCCCCATTTTGTATCGAGGGTATATTTCATGTTATTATGGCCATAAACCGGACCTTTATCAACTGCAAACAAATCTTTTGCAATAAAAAAACTAGCAGTTACAGCGCTACTATTCTGAATGAATTTTCTTCTATCCATAAAATGATTTTAAATTTTAAACTAAAATATCATTAATTACTTTGCCAGACACGTCTGTAAGACGATATCTTCTTCCTAAATGTTTAAAAATCAACTTCTCATGATTTAGTCCGAGTTGGTTTAATATAGTCGCCTGAAAATCATGCACATGTACTGGATTTTTAACGATATTATACCCAAACTCATCAGTCTCACCGTAAGAAATTCCTGGCTTTATACCACCTCCAGCCATCCAAATACTAAAACAACGAGGATGGTGATCACGGCCGTAATTCTCGGCAGTCCATGAGCCTTGACTATAGTTTGTCCGCCCAAACTCTCCTCCCCAAATAACTAGTGTTTCATCTAATAATCCTCTTTGCTTTAAATCAGTAATTAATGCCGCTGAAGCTTGATCCACTTCTTTGGCTTGAGAAGCGATATCTGATGGGAGGTTCCCATGGTGATCCCAACCTTGATGATATAATTGTACGAAACGAACACCATTTTCAGAAAGTTTTCTGGCCAATAAACAATTTGCAGCAAAGGTTCCAGGGGTCATGGAATCTGAACCATAAAGCTTGATGATATCATCAGGTTCTTTTGATAGATCCATGATTTCCGGCACAGCAGTTTGCATTCTGTAGGCCATCTCGTATTGCTGAATTTTTGTATTTATTTCTGGATCTCCAAATTCTTCGTAGGATAATTGATTCAAATGAGATAATTGATCTAAGAATTTCCGACGTTCAAACTTATTCATTCCATCGGGATCTTTTAAATATAGAACTGGATCATCTCCACTGCTAAATTGTACTCCCTGATGTATGGAATCTAAAAAACCACTAGACCATAATTTTGAATAAACACCTTGATTATTTCCTTGTTTTCCCTTTGAAAGTAGAACAGTAAATGAAGGTAGATTTTTATTCTCACTACCTAGTCCATAGCTTAGCCAAGAGCCCATACTCGGACGGTTACCCTGCTGAGCACCAGTTTGAAAAAAAGTAAGTGCAGGATCATGATTTATAGCCTCTGTATGCATGGAACGAATGACACAAATATCATCAACAACCTTAGCGGTGTATGGAAGTAAATCACTAATCCAGTTTCTAGACTCACCATATTGCTTAAAATTAGCAAAAGAGCCTACCATAGGAAAGGCTGCTTGATTTGCAGTCATACCAGTAAGCCTTTGATTACCTTTAATGGATGCAGGAAGATCCTGACCCATCATCTCTCTTAACTTTGGCTTATAATCAAATAGTTCTAATTGCGAAGGAGCCCCATTTTGAAATAGATATATCACCCGTTTTGCCTTTGGTGCAAAATGTGGAATGCCGGGTGCCAAACCAGAATCAGAGGAAGACCCACTAAAAAGATCTGGAACAAGTAGTGAACCTAAAGCAGCACTTCCTAGACCTAAGCTGAGACGTGACAGAAAGCGGCGTCTATTAAAATTTAAACCATGCTCTAAAAAATCTTTTTCCATCAGGATCTGGTTATAGTTTCTTCCAAATTATAAAGTGCTGAAATTACTTGCATCATGGCTGCAACACTCGTTTTATTCATTTTTTCAGGCTTTGGAAACTCCCCAATAGCAAGTAGTTTATCTGCTCTACTCTGTTCCTTTTTGAAAGTGCGTAATTGATCATTATAATAGGTGTTCAATAATTTAATTTCCTTATCTGTAGGTTTTCTACAGACGATTAACCTAAAAGCTTTTATAACCTTATCTTGTAACTGAATTTTTTCAGCATCGAGCTTAGT
>JBIHZP010000300.1:0-2552 GCA_044231315.1 Daejeonella sp.
TGGTGGAATTACGTAAAAACTACGGACAAAGTACTGCCATGACGGCGGGTATTGACCATGCTACAGGTACTTACATTGCCTTAATTGACGGCGATTTACAGAATGACCCTTCCGATATCCCATTCATGCTTCAAAAAATGAAAGATGAAGATTGGGATGTTGTGGCCGGCAATCGAGCAAACCGTCAGGATGGAATGTTTTTAAGGAAAATCCCATCAAAAATAGCAAATGCCATCATCCGAAGAATGACAGGCGTTTATATCAAAGATTATGGATGTACACTAAAACTATTTAAACGTGAAATTGCTGAAGACCTCGGAATTTATGGTGAACTACACCGTTTTATTCCAGTTCTTGCAAAATTGCAGGGGGCAAGCATTACTCAGGTGGATGTGAAGCATCATGCGCGCATTCATGGAACCTCCAAATACGGTCTAAACCGTACATTTAAGGTAATGGCCGACTTAATAACCATGGTTTTCTTCCGCAAATACATTCAAAAACCCATGCATCTTTTTGGAAGCCTTGGTTTTATAGCATTAGGATTAGGTATCTTAATTAATACCTATTTATTGATTCTCAAATTAATGGGTCAAGATATTTGGGGTAAACCAATCTTGATTTTGGGACTTATTTTCCTTTTAGGAGGCATACAATTGATTACTTTCGGGATTCTAGCCGAAATTAATGTGCGCACCTACTTTGAAGGAACAAACAGAAAAACTTACCAGATTAGACGAATTTTTAATGGACAAAAAGAAGATCTGGAACATCGTTAAACTCCTGTTAAAAATAACAATTACAGGATTATCTTTGTATTTAGTTTCAACAAAAGTTGAATTTAAGGACCTAAAAGAAGCATTTAGCGATTCTAATCCTATTTTTCTGTTTTTAGCATTCTTGGCATTTCTTGTCTCTCAAATCATTGCATCCTCAAGATTAAATACCTTTTTTAGGGGCATGGGACTTATCATTTCGGAAGTTTTTAACTTTAAGATTTACCTTTTAGGAATGTTTTACAATTTGTTTTTGCCGGGTGGAATTGGTGGCGATGGCTATAAAATATTTTTGCTCCGAAAAAAGTTTGAAATTAAGGGCCGTAAATTATTTCAAGCTATCTTTTTTGATCGTTTAAGCGGATTATGGGCTCTGGGACTCATAATTTCCATGTTAGTAATTTTCATCCCTAATCTAGGCATTCCGAACTGGGTACCAATTGTGGTGGTTGCAAGCGGCAGCATAGCTTATTATGTGGTTATGAGAAAGTTTTTTAAGGACTATAGCCATCAATTTTTCACTACTCACTTCAAGGCTCTACTGGTTCAATCAATGCAGGTTATATCTGTCATTTTGCTGCTTTTTGCTCTAAATTATGATGGCAAATTTTCGCCTTACCTATTTATGTTTTTAGCCTCTTCACTGGTGGCTATATTCCCATTTACCGTTGGAGGCTTAGGTGCAAGGGAGCTGGTTTTTGTTTATGGGGCACAATATTTTCAGATGGATCAGCATTTAGCAGTAATTGTAAGCCTCCTATTCTACTGTATATCAGCTCTTTTATCACTTAGTGGGATGTATTTTGTATTTCATCCGAAAGAAATTGGTGTCAATAAAATCGATCTAGAACAGGCATCGGAGGGTGAATAATATCCCAAAAAATCCAATCATTAATAGAATTTAAACACGCTTCTGATTGGCAAGATACCATTCATAAAATGAGCGGAGTCCTACTTCAAGACTAGTCTTAGGATGATAATTCAACAATTTCTGCGCTCTACTGATATTTGCATACGTTTGAGGCACATCTCCAGGCTGCTCTGGCTGTCGATCGATAATTGCCTTTTTACCGCAAATACCCTCAATCGATTCAATTAAGTGTGATAGCGTAACCGTTTGGTGATTCCCAAGATTAATAATCTCAAAATCAGTATCTTGATAATCTATTGCAGCCTCAATTCCCTGAATAGTATCTTCCACAAAAGTATAATCCCTACTGGTTGATCCATCCCCAAAAACTGGAATTGCTTTCCCCTTTAAAATGAAATTAAAAAATTTGTGGATGGCTAAATCTGGGCGCTGTGCCGGACCATAAACCGTGAAAAAACGGAGAGCCAAAAAGCGAATTCCATATAAATGGCTATAAACATGGCCCAACATCTCGCAGGAGAGCTTGGTTGAAGCGTATGGACTAATTGGCAAAAGCTTATCCTCTTCTGTCCACGGCACCTGCTCATTAATTCCATAAACACTGCTAGACGATGCAAAAACAAATTGCTTAATCTCTTTCTGACGTGCAAATTCCAACAAGTTTTGAGTCCCGCCAACATTCACATCCTGATAAAGAACAGGATTTAAAATACTTGGCCTTACCCCTGCTTTTGCAGCTAGGTGAACAATCACATCCATTTCAGGAAGAGCTAAAAGATCGTCCATGTTCCGGATGTCACCCTCAAAAAAGCTGAAATTTTCATTAGAAATAAAAGCAGACATATTCATTTCTTTCTGCTCACGACTATAAAAATCATCGAAATTATCCAAACCTATAACCTGAA
>JBIHZP010000303.1:0-2550 GCA_044231315.1 Daejeonella sp.
ATTAAAATAATAATCATGAAATCACTGAACTGATTCCATAAAATTTTCCAAATTTTATATTTGTCTCTGCTGTCTATTAGTTCATTTTTTCCGAACTCGATTAGGCGTGATTTTACCTCATCACTCGCTAGTCCCTCAGCATTGCTGTTTAAACGGTGTGCAACTTCCGAAATGGAAAGCGTATGCCATTTCATAAAATAAATTATGATTTTTAGCTTGTTAAAACTTTTGATAATTTTTCATGGATTGCCTTTTGGAAGACACAAGACGCCTTTTTTCTGCATGGTTCATATTTTCTATTCCTTCAAGTAAAGCATCTGGGGTAAATGAAATACTATCTATGCCCTCATTAATTAAAAATTCGGCAAATTCGGGAATGTCGCTTGGTGCTTGTCCGCAAAGTCCAACTTTAATTCCATTTTGCTTGGCCGCTTTGATGGTTCTTCTAATCAGTTCTTTTACGGCAGGGTTTTCTTCATTAAAAAGGTGATTTACCAGGCTGGAGTCTCGATCGATTCCCAAGGTGAGCTGTGTTAAATCATTGGAACCTATGGAGAAGCCATCGAAAAGCTTGGCAAACTCATCAGCTAAAAGTACATTGCTTGGAATTTCGATCATGACATATACTTTTAGTCCCTTGTCTCCTTTTTTTAGACCATTTTTTGCCATCTCTGCGAGTACTTTTTCGCCTTCTTCAATGGTTCTGCAGAAAGGAATCATTAGCTTGACGTTCTTTAAGCCCATTTCATCGCGAACTTTCTTCATGGCCTGGCATTCTAGTGCAAAAGCTTCTTTGTAGAAGTCGCTATAATACCTTGATGCTCCGCGCAAGCCTATCATGGGATTTTCTTCACGTGGTTCAAAATAGGAGCCTCCCAGTAAATTGACATATTCATTGCTTTTAAAATCACTAAACCTAACAATAACCTCCTTAGGGTAAAAAGCTGCTGCAACCATTGATACGGCCTCAGCGAGTTGATTAACAAAATAATCTTTGCCATCTTTATAAATGCCTATAATATTTTTTATTTCGTTTTTCAGCTCTTGATCGGACACTTTTTCAGGTTCACAAAATACCAAAGGGTGGATTTTTATACTATTTGAAATAGTAAATTCAAGTCGCATTAAGCCAACACCATTGTTGGGGTATAAGCTGAGTTCAAATGCTCGATCTGGATCAGAAAGAATCAATAAGGCAGGAGTTTTGGGAAGTTTTACTTTGCTAAAGTCTTGTTCCTCAACCGTCCATTTTAATAATCCTTCATAAATACTACCTGATTTCCCATCTGCACAAGAAACTGTTATTTCATCACCAGTTTCAATTACTTTGGTAGCATTTCCCGAACCTACAATAGCAAGTGTACCTAGCTCGCGCGCAACAATGGCCGCGTGACTTGTTCTTCCACCTTTATTAGTGATGATTGCGGCTGCCTTTTTTAAGATGGGATCCCAATCTGGATTGGTCGTATCCGTGACCAAAATCTCTCCTTCTTTTAATTGTTTACCCTCATTTGGATGGTTAAGTATTCGAGCCCTCCCAGACCTTATTTTATCACCTAAAGCGATTCCTGAAGCCAATAATTTCGATTTCTCGGCAAGCCAATAGATCTCATGAACCTGTTTTTTGGGTTTTGTGTGGACAGTTTCAGGTCTAGCTTGAACAATGTATAATTTATTGTTGAACCCATCCTTTGCCCACTCAATATCCATCGCTTTTCCATAGTGATCTTCAATAGCTAGGCACCATTTCGCCAATTGAATAACTTCCGAATTGTTTAAACAAAATTCTTTTTGCCTCGCTTCAGGCGTTTCTAAGTTTAATATAGTATCCTCAGCAGTCTTTAGCTCTGAATTTTCAGCATAAACCATGGTAAACTCTTTTTTACCGCACACTTTTTTTAAGATTGGTTTGTATTGATTTTGATTCAGTGTTGGTTTAAAAACAGTCCATTCATCAGGAATTACCCTCCCTTGCACAATATTTTCGCCAAGTCCCCAAATTCCATTGATAATAATTGTATTCTTAAAACCCGTGTCGGGATCAATTGTAAATACCACTCCAGAAGAGGCTTTATCGCTACGAACCATTTGTTGCACTCCCACCGAAATAGCGATATCTTTTTCCATAAAGCCCATGTCATGGCGATATTTAATAGCTCTGTCGGTAAATAAGGATACGTAGCATTGCTTTATTGCAGCTAATAATTGTTCTTCACCGTTTATGTTTAGATAGGATTCCATTCGTCCTGCAAAACTTGCTGTAGGAAGGTCTTCAGCAGTAGCGCTACTTCTTACAGCAACATCTAGCACTTCAACGCCCAAATTGCTGCACAATTTACCATAGGCTTGCTTTATTTGTTGCGCTACTATATTAGGAATTTCTGAATTAAGTATTAATTTTCTTGTCTGCTCACCAATGCTAATCAAATTACCGAAATCTTCCTTGTCGAGGGTCAGTAGAAGGTCTTTAAGCGCTTGTTCTATAGCATTCTCCTTTCTGAAAAGTCGATAGGCATCGGCACTTAGGGCAAAGCCATCTGGGACATTTAT
>JBIHZP010000302.1:0-2550 GCA_044231315.1 Daejeonella sp.
AACATCAAATAAACCATCATCTAAGGAAGCAAATGGCGCTATATGTGCATTATTCCCAAATTGGGATGAATTGGCTAAGCTGATCATAAAAGCCTCGCGTTCCATCAATTTACCATCAATTTCAATACGATATTTTTGGACTTTATAGTTGGCGATTTCGGAAAGACTTGTCTTAAAATAGCCCCAAAAACCACGTTTTACATTCTCAGCAAATCGAGCACTAATCAAAGCATCAAATCCAATACCAGCTATATTGAAAAATTTTCGATTGTTGAAAAGCCCCGAATCAATGGAATGATAATGCAAATTATTTAATCTTTTTATTGCTCCTACTTCGTTCAATGGAATATTTAGCGACCTAGCCAAACCATTTCCGGATCCAAAAGGAACGATACCCATGGCAAGCTTAGTGCCCTCAAGAACAGAGGCTATCTCATTAATAGTACCATCGCCACCAACAGCAACAATAATATCCATTCCATCTTCAAGCCCCCTATTCGCAAGCTCAATTCCATGACCATGCCATTTCGTAAACTCAAAACTTGGCTCGAACAGATTCAAATTCAGATATTTAAAAACCTTTTCGGCAAAATTTAATTTGCTTTTGCCTCCCGAAATCGGGTTAATAACAAATAAAATATTTTTTTTCAAAAAAATTAAAATTAAAGCTCAAAAATAGTCTTAAATTTTTTTAGAACTTGAAATTTATCCTACTTTTGTAATGCAAAAAAGTGGATCGATTTGCGTTGATTGCAACCACGTAAAAAAAAGTGCTAAAACATACTGCAATTTTTAACCGTTCGGTACATTTCCATTTTTCTGCATTGTTTTTTACGAAATTTTTAATTTAATCAAAAAACTATGCCTTATTTATTTACCTCAGAATCTGTATCAGAAGGACATCCGGACAAAGTAGCTGATCAGATATCAGACGCATTAATTGATAATTTTTTAGCTTGGGATGCAGAATCTAAAGTTGCTTGTGAGACTTTAGTAACTACTGGTCTGGTAGTTTTAGCTGGAGAAGTGAAATCGCAAGCCTACCTCGATGTTCAAGCAATTGCTAGAGATGTTATTCGCAAAATCGGCTATACTAAGTCGGAATACATGTTTGAAGCTAATTCCTGCGGAATAATTTCAGCTATCCATGAGCAATCGGCAGACATAAACCAGGGTGTTGATCGCGTAAATAAACAAGATCAAGGTGCTGGTGATCAGGGAATGATGTTTGGTTATGCAAGTAATGAGACTGAAAATTATATGCCACTCGCATTAGATCTAGCACACAAAATCTTAACCGAATTGGCAATTTTAAGAAGAGAAAACGTAAGCATTGGATATCTTCGACCTGATGCAAAATCACAGGTAACGATTGAATACAGTGATGACCATAAGCCTATTCGTATCGATGCGATCGTAGTTTCTACACAACATGATGATTTCGCTTCAGAAGAAGCCATGCAGAAAAAAATTCAAGAGGATATTATTTCTATATTAATTCCACGAGTAAAAGCGCAACTTAAACCTGAGCTTCAGGCTTTATTTACTGATGCGATTAAATACCATATAAATCCAACAGGAAAATTCGTAATCGGTGGTCCACACGGCGATACAGGCTTAACAGGACGTAAAATTATTGTAGACACATACGGAGGAAAAGGCGCTCACGGTGGCGGTGCATTCTCTGGTAAAGATCCTTCAAAAGTAGATCGTTCTGCAGCATATGCTACACGTCATATCGCTAAAAATCTTGTTGCAGCGGGTGTTTGTAAAGAAATTTTAGTACAAGTATCCTACGCAATTGGTGTGAAGGATCCAATGGGAATTTTTGTAGATACTTACGGAACTGCAAATGTGGGTTTCTCTGATGGAGAGATTGCACAAAAAATAGCTTCAATTTTCGACATGACTCCATACGGAATTGAAACTAGATTAAAACTTCGTAATCCAATCTATTCAGAAACTGCAGCATACGGACATATGGGTCGTGTAAACGAAGTAGTAAGTAAAACATTTAAAGGCTCAAACGGTGATTCAAAAACTTTGGAGGTTGAATTATTTACTTGGGAAAAACTTGATTTTATAGATCAAATTAAAAAGGCGTTTAATTTAGCCTAACATTTTTCTAGACATCAAAAGCCTTCTTTCTTTTTGGGAAGAAGGCTTTTTTTTTAATTTCGTTTAAATGAAAGAAGCAGAAAAAAACCCTTGGCAAACTCTCTCTAGTAAAAAAATATATGACAACCCTTGGATCAGTTTGACCGAGCATCAGGTTTTAAACCCAAGTGGAGGTCGGGGGATTTATGGAGAAGTAAACTTCAAGAACCTTGCTATTGGAATCATTGTACTTGACGATACCAATCATACTTGGCTAGTTGGTCAGTATCGATTTCCTTTGAAGTCTTACAGCTGGGAAATACCAGAAGGTGGTGGGCCTATTAATGTTGACCCATTAATTTCTGCAAAACGAGAATTGAAGGAAGAGACTGGAATTATTGCCCAATCTTGGACAGAAATTCAGAGAATACATCTTTCAAATTCTGTTAGTGA
>JBIHZP010000304.1:0-2544 GCA_044231315.1 Daejeonella sp.
CTGAACGTACCGATGCCGCTATTGAACCTAAGCTTTCTATGCAGTGGTTCTGCAAAATGTCTGAAATGTCTGAACCGGCATTAGAATATGTTTTGAATGGTGAAGTGAAGCTGATTCCTGAAAAATTTATCAATACGTATAAGCATTGGATGGAGAATGTGAAGGATTGGTGTATAAGTAGGCAATTGTGGTGGGGACAAAGAATTCCTGCTTGGTACAATTTAAAAGGGGAGTGGGTTGTTGCTAAAACCAAAGAGGAAGCAATTTTAGAATTTAAGAAGCAGTTTCCAAATTCCGATTCAATAGATATCCGACAGGATGATGACGTGGTTGATACCTGGTTTTCATCTTGGCTTTGGCCGATTTCAGTTTTTGACGGATTTAAAGATCCTGATAATGCCGATATCAATTATTATTACCCAACGAATGATCTTGTTACTGCGCCTGAGATACTTTTCTTTTGGGTTGCTAGAATGATCATGGCGGGTCATGAATTTAGAGGGAAAGCTCCTTTTAAAAATGTGTATCTCACTGGTATTGTTCGTGATAAGCAGGGTAGGAAGATGTCGAAATCATTAGGTAATTCGCCCGATCCAATCGATTTGATTGAGAAATATGGTGCTGATGGTGTGCGTGTCGGTATGCTTTTATGCTCGCCTGCAGGGAATGATTTAATGTTTGATGAAAGTTATTGCGAACAGGGTAGAAATTTTGCAAACAAGATTTGGAATGCCTTCCGATTGGTTAAAGGTTGGGAAGTGGATGAAAGTCTTCCAAATAACAATCAGCAGGCGATTAACTGGTTCGATTCTGCATTTAACCAGGCTTTTACAGAAATTGAAGATAATTATCGACAGTATCGCTTATCCGACTCATTAATGGGTATTTATAAGCTTGTTTGGGATGATTTTTGTGCCTGGTACTTGGAAATGATTAAGCCGGTTTATCTACAACCAATTGATCCTGAAACTTATCGAATCACTATTGAATATTTCGAGCGAATATTAAAACTATTACATCCTTTTATGCCCTTCCTAACGGAAGAATTATGGCATGACGACCTATTTGCAGAACGTTCAGAGCTGGATTGTTGTATTGTAGCTCCTTATCCACAGGTAGGAAAGGTGAATTCAAAACTTTTAAATGATTTAGATACTGTTAAGCAGGTAGTTTCTGAGATTAGAAATGTTAGAAATGCGAAACAAATTTCGCCAAAAGAAGCACTTCCATTAAGCATTCGAGTGAATTCTGCTATCAAATATGAAAACTATCTGACGATTATTTTAAAATTGGCAAATATTAGTTCTTCTGATTTTGTTTCAGAACCTGTTGCGGGTGCAAATGCTTTTATGGCCGGAAAAGATGAATTTTTCATCTCACTTGCCAATAATATTGATGTGGAATCTGAGAAAGAGCGCTTGGGTAAGGATATTGTTTACCTTCAAGGATTTTTACGTTCAGTAGATGCAAAACTGTCGAATGAGCGTTTCATGCAAAATGCCAAAGAAGAGGTCGTGGAAGTTGAACGTCGCAAAAAAGAGGATGCTCTTTCAAAAATCAAAATCCTTGAAGCTGCATTGAATTCATTACTGGCTAATTAAACATTAAACGCCGACTGATTTTTAATCGGTCAGCGTTTAATCACATATAATCTTCAAATTTTAGCAGCATCCTCCACCTGGAGTACAGACAGGAGCTTCTTCCTTAGGTTTTTGCGCAAAAACACTAATGCTGAAAATGCCGGTTTTGCTGGATTTAAAGGCCTCGATTTCTTCAGCATTTAAATAGTTTACTAAAATGTCATCGGGAATAATAATGGCTTTTTCTTTCTGAATGGACCTATTTTTAAAGCCGTTCAGCTCGATTAATTCTAGATAGGTTTCTTTCTGAATCGCTCCAGAAACACATCCAGCATACATTTCGGCCGCATTTTTGATTTTATCGGGCAGCATGCCGCTAAGCACAACATCCGAAATACTAAAATGTCCGCCAGGTTTTAAAACCCTAAAAATCTCCTTGAATACATTGTTTTTATTAGGTACTAAATTCAAAACACAATTACTGACTACCACATCGGCAGTGTTGGATGTAACCGGTATTTTTTCGATGTCCCCCTGTCTGAATTCCACATTATTAAAACCAAGCTTTTCAGCATTAGCTCTTGCTTTTGAAATCATGGCTTCTGTGAAATCAATGCCAATTACTTTTCCACTTTCTCCCGTTTCTGCGCGTGCTACAAAACAATCGTTTCCAGCACCTGATCCAAGATCAATGACCACATCTCCCTTTTTAATCACAGCAAACTGTGTCGGAAGTCCGCAGCCAAGTCCCAGGTCAGCTTCAGGATTATAACCCTCCATATGGCTATAATCATCCGTCATAATATTATAAACCTCTGTACTACATCCTCCTGCACCACAACATGAGCTTTCATTCGTGGTTTTGTCTTGTAAAGCTATTTCGCTGTACTTTTGTCTCACCAATTCTTTAATTTCTGCCTCTGTTTTCATGTTCATTGATTTTTATTAATTGTAATATTACGAT
>JBIHZP010000305.1:0-2536 GCA_044231315.1 Daejeonella sp.
ATTTTACTCGGTACTTCATTGATTATTGTTTTACCTGTGTATAATGCTTCAACATTTTTAACTTTTCCAGTCTCATAATCTTCAGCAAATAGATTTAATGACTTTGCTTTTAATCTTAAGCAAATATCTTTAGAGACTAAAATGATTTTTTTATTGGGGTTTTGCTCTTGCAAGCTTAATGCCGCATTTAATATACGATGATCAAATTTGCCTTCTCCAAATATTTTTTCAGCATCATTTGATTTTGGTTGAACATCCATTATGACTTTAAACTTCCCTCGGCCCTTCCCCTTTAGCGGTATCCATTCACTAATTAGTTGATCTTTTGATATTTCGTCAATTATCCTTATAAAGCTTCTTGCTTCATAATTACGCGTATCATTGCCACTCTTATGATTGTCTAACTCCTCTAAAACTTGAATGGGAATTGCAACATCATGCTCTTGGAAATTCTGTAAGGAATCATGATCGTAAAGAATTACGGATGTATCTAGAACAAAAATTTTACCTTCAGAATTCATTGCTTTTTCTTTTGCTGTAAAATTAAAGAAAATCAGTGGAAGGTTTTTTAGTGAATGAAATTAATCTAAAAAAGAAAACGGAGACCTTACTCTTGCGATTGGGGTCCCCGTTTCAACTTTTTCGCAACCATAGTTGCTAAAAGTATTAAGCCTTATTTACTTCAATCGGCACGTTTCTTCAGTTTTTTCAAACTTTCAGTTTCCGTAACCTTTTACTTTGTCATTATAATCGTTCCTTAAAACGCTTATAACCTAGGTAACGCCTGTCTTTTCGATTTTGTCTTCCAGCCTTGATCTCACGATTTCCGGTCTGAATTGAAAATTAAATTATCCAGAATCTGATGAAGCCCGAGAGCTTCGGATTTGAGGATATTGTTTCAGGCTATCAAAGTACTTCCGACTTAACAATACTAATTTACGGCTAAATGCATCCTAGGGCAAGAAAAAAGCATCTTTATTACCCACAATTTTTAAACATAATTTATAAATTTATTAACACCTGGATAGTACATAAATAATTGATTATTAAGTGCTTATTTAAAAGTATTTAGCTTATTAACAATTCGCTTTTATTTTTATTATTAACATATTGTAAGATTTTAACTTTCTAGAAAGCTTTTTCGATGCTCGAATTCTCTTTTTGTCTCAATAAATTTAAAATGAATCTCTATAATAATGCTTTCCTTCAGATTCAGTATTTTTACGCCATGTTATTTATTAGTCCCTTGAATGAAACAATCCAGAGAAATAAAGACCTTTATATTTAGTCAATACTTTTCTGATGGCCTAAAAATTACCTTAGGCGTGCTTCTCCCCTCTCTTATATTCTATCAACTCGACCTTTTGTCTATTGGTTTAACTATTTCTCTTGGTGCCTTTAGTACCAGTATAGCAGATAATCCCGGACCCATAAACCATAAAAGAAATGGTATGTTTTTCTGTACCATATTTGTCTTTTTTACAGCCGTACTAACAGGACTGATCAATAAATACCCAATTTTAATCGGAATAGAGATAGTTATTCTATCATTCTTTTTTTCCATGTTTTCTGTTTATGGTAATAGGACATCAGCTATTGGTACTGCTGCTCTGTTGATTATGATTTTGTCTATTGATGAGGATGTTAATATAATTAGCGGTGCTTGGGGACATGCATTATATATTCTTATTGGTGGTGTTTGGTACATGATTTTGAGCATGTCAATAGCTCAAATAAGGCCCTACAGATTAACACAGCAAGCATTAGGTGAAAGTATCCGGGATGTTGCCACCTATGTTAAATTAAAGTCTGAATTTTATAATACAGATAGTGATTTTGATAAAAATTATAACAATTTAATCACCCAACAGGTGCTTGTTCATGAACACCAAGATTCTTTGAGAGATCTCCTTTTTAAAACCAAATTGATGATTAAGGAATCAACTCACTTAGGTCGCTTGCTAATTCTTGTTTTTGTAGACATTGTTGATCTTTTTGAACAAACAATGGCTACTCATTACGATTACCAAGCCATCCGGAATACTTTTGGTAAAACTGAGTCGCTAAAAGAATTCAATAAAATCATTATTAAGCTTTCTGAAGAGCTCGAAAACTTAAGTTATTACATCATTAGCAATGAAAAACCGATTCAGCTTTATGATTTAAAACCGGATCTAGAAAAGCTAAAATTGAGCATTGATCAAGTGGAGGATTTGGGTATAAATGCCTTAGTACTAAAGAAGATATTGATCAATGTTAGAAATATGGTCAATAAAGTCGCAAAAATTTACGCTTACTTTAACGAAAAGCAAATTGCAGGTCAGGTTGACATAGATTATAGCAAATTTGTTTCGCATGATGGTTTGGATTTTCAAAAGTTCAAGGGGAATCTTAATCCGAAATCATCTGTTTTTCGCCATTCTGTGCGGGTTTCACTCATGTTTTTAATTGGCTTTTTAGTCTCGAAATTATTCCCTGTCGGCCACCATAGCTATTGGATTCTCTTAACATTATTAGTCATATTAAAACCTGCTTA
>JBIHZP010000306.1:0-2527 GCA_044231315.1 Daejeonella sp.
GGGGTGGTTTAGATATGCCTTCCTATGGTTTTGGCTTCGGAATGGAGAAAACCAATGGTAAATTCCCGGCTAAGGATGGAAAAATGAAGGCTGCGGGTGGATATGGTGCATCTTTAAAAGATGATTATCGTAGATATTATGGTTCTACCGTAGGCTTTGCCGGTAGAGGTGAAAGTATCCCAAGAGTTGAGAATTATTGTGAAATTGATCCAGGTGTAGTAGATAAATTTGGTATTCCTGTTTTGAAATTCAATTATAACTGGTCTGATCAGGAGGTGAAGCAAGCCAAGCACATGCAAGATACTTTCGAAGAGCTCATTCATGCGATGGGAGGAGTTGCAAGTGGTGACAAACCGGGTGAAGATCGTAAATACGGATTGGAAACACCAGGTAGAATCATTCATGAAGTTGGTACAACCCGTATGGGAAATGACCGAAATACTTCCGTATTAAATAAGTACAATCAAGCTCATGATGTAAAAAATCTATTTGTGGTTGATGGGGGTGCATTTGTTTCTCAGGCGGATAAAAATCCTACGTGGACTATCCTAGCCTTATCTATGCGAGCTTCAGAATATATTATTGATCAGTTAAAAAAACAAAATATTTAATCAGATGAATAGAAGAGACTCACTCAAAGCATTGGCTGTTGGAACAGTAAGTGTTGGTGCTATTTTAGCCACTTCTTGTGATAAAAAAGATGGAAAAGACGCTGCAAATAGTGGCAAAACTGGAGTTTATGGTCGGACGCCTGAAGAGAAGCTGATTGATGAAAAACTGATGGCTGAAACGTTCTTTTCGGCAGCAGAATTCAATACAATCACCATTTTGGGCGATATCATCATTCCTCGTGATGAGCTTTCTGGGAGTGCTAGTGATGCTAAGGTTCCAGAATTTATAGAATTTATTGTAAAAGATCAACCAAGGTATCAGCTTCCAATGCGTGGCGGATTAAAATGGCTGGATGTCAAATCACTCAAGCTCTTTAAAAAATCCTTTGCCGATTCAAGTAAGGAACAGCAAATTGAATTAGTAGAATTAATTGCTTACCCAGAAAAGGCGGCTCCAGAGAATTCTGCAGGAGTTAGCTTCTTCAATACCTTACGTAGTTTAACAGCTACAGGTTTCTTTACCAGTAAAGAAGGTATAAAAGATATGGCCTATAAAGGAAATCAGCCAAATGCATGGGATGGTGTTCCAGATAAGGTTTTAAAGCAATTTGGTTTGGAATACGATCAAAAAACATTAGATGAATGCCTCAAGATGGAAGATAGAGGTAAAATCATGACTTGGGATAGTTAATGTTAAGTTAATGTTCTATAAACACATAAGACTGAGGCTAGCGCTTCGGTCTTATGTGTTTAAATTGATCTTGATCTCATCTTTAATTAATATCTATAGCTTTAATTTGTATTGTAGAAATTATACCAGCATTCTTTTTCTAATTGAATCAATAAACCCATATAAATGCAATATTTCAAAAAACATTCAAACACCGGATTTAGTACATTTTTAGTTTTATTATTGTTGAATGCAGCATTTGCATCAGCCCAAAATAAAGCTAAGCGTTCATCATCAGAAAAAGTTTTCCTGCCAAACGGCTGGGCTTTAAGTCCGGCGGGAAGGTCGCTTCCACTCGGGGATCTACCATTAAATATCCAGATATCCGCCTCTAAAAAATTAATGGCCGTAACTAATAATGGCCAGAGTAAGCAGAGTATTCAATTAATCGACCCTATATCTGAGAAAATATTGCACGATCAACCCATAGGAAAGGCGTGGTATGGTTTAAAGTTTAGTGCCGATGAAAAAAAGTTATATGCTTCTGGTGCAAATGATAATATTATTTTGATTTATCCAATAGTCAATAAAAAGTTCGGTGTTGCGGATACCATTGTCCTTGGAAAAGCCTGGCCTAAAGAGAAAATCGGTCCCACAGGTATTGAGCTTGACGATGCTGCAAAACGTTTATATGTAGTTACAAAAGAAAATAATTCCCTTTATGTTTTTGATTTGAACACTAAAAAATTATTAAATAAAGTTAATTTGGGTGCCGAAGCTTATGATTGCCTCCTTTCCCCTGATAAATCGAAGCTTTATATTTCTTTGTGGGGAGCTGATAAGCTCGCTATTTATGATGTAAAATCCCAAAAAATCAGCTCAGAAATCCTAACGGAGAGCCATCCCAATGAAATTATTCAAAATAAATCCGGGGATTATCTTTTTGTGGCCAATGCAAACGACAATTCGGTATCGGTTATTGATACAAAAACTGGAAGGGTGATAGAAGTGATTTCAACGGCGATGTATCCTACAAAACTAACAGGATCTACCACCAATGGTTTAGCATTATCTGAAGATGAAAAAACACTTTATGTTGCCAATGCTGATAATAATTGTTTGGCAGTATTCAATGTGTCAAATCCTGGGAAAAGTACTTCAAAGGGCTTTATTCCTACGGGTTGGTACCCAACTAATGTTAGAGTAGCAGGGAAAAAGATATTTGTTTCGAATGGTAAGGGCTTTA
>JBIHZP010000307.1:0-2524 GCA_044231315.1 Daejeonella sp.
CTTGGGCTAAAACTGCGCCCGTAAGTGCATAAATGGAGGTATTGTCGATAATTTCTAGTGTTTTCTCAAAATCTTTATCCTCATAAACATAAATTGTTAGCACCGGTCCGAATAATTCTTCACACATAGTTACGTATTTCGGATCTTTAGTAACCAAGACGGTTGGCTCGATAAAATATCCTTTCGATTTATCGTAATTGCCTCCAGCGAGAATTTTAAGGTTTTTGTCGCTTTTTGCGCGGTCGATATATCCGCTAAGCTTATCGAACGATTTCTCATCGATTACAGCATTTACAAAATTTCCAAAATCTTCTGTAGGGCCCATTTTTAGGCTTGCAAGGTCGCGAACGAGTAAATCTTTTATTGCTGGCCAAACAGATGCTGCAATGTAAACCCTCGAAGCAGCAGAGCATTTTTGTCCCTGATACTCGAAAGCTCCACGTAAAATTGCTGTACTTGAAGCTTCTACATCTGCTGAGCCGTGGATTAAAATAAAGTCTTTACCACCAGTTTCTCCAACAATACGTGGATAGCTTTTATATTTATGGATATTATTACCAATGGTTTTCCAGATGTCCTGAAATACTGCAGTAGAGCCAGTGAAATGGATTCCTGCAAAATCAGGATGGTTGAAAATGATTTCTCCTGCATCTGGACCAGAAACATAGACCAAATTGATTACCCCATCCGGCAAACCAGCTTCACGGAAAATCTCCATCAAAACATTGGCCGAATAAATTTGAGTATTAGATGGTTTCCATACTACAACATTACCCATCATTGCCGCTGAAGTAGGTAAGTTGCCCGCAATTGCAGTGAAGTTGAATGGGGTTAGGGCAAATACAAACCCTTCAAGAGCTCTCTGCTCCAGCCTGTTCCAGGTCCCTCGAGGCGATACTGGTGGCTGTTGCTGGTAAATTTCAGTCATGTACTTCACATTGAAACGCAAGAAATCAATAAGTTCACATGCTGCATCAATTTCTGCTTGAAATGCATTTTTTGACTGTCCCAGCATGGTTGCTGCATTCAGTTTATATCGATAAGGACCAGCAATTAAATCCGCAGCTTTTAAGAAAATAGCAGCACGCTGCTCCCAAGCCAAATTCTCCCAAGCGCTTTTTGCATTTAAAGCTGCTTTAATAGCCTCAGAAACATGTTCTTTCGTACCTTGGCTATATGATCCGAGCAAATGCTGGTGATCGTGAGGTGGGTAAATATTAACTTTTTTATCGGTTCTAACCTCTTTCCCGTCGATATACATGGGTATGTCGATTGTTTTAGAACGAGCATCAGCAAGTGCTTCCTTTAGTAAAATTCTTTCCTTACTTCCTGGAGCATAATTTAAAATGGTCTCATTAACAGGTTGAGGTACGTTGAAAAATCCTTTTAACATAATTGTTGTTGTTAGTTGCGACAAAGATAAGGCTTTGATTGAAATCTGCAGTTTGATTCCCTTTAAAAAATAAAGAGGCCTGATTGTTGCTTAATAATACATGAACTGTTAATTAAACATCTTCTTGTTTAAAATCAGGATGTAACATGATTGTTCTCATTATCCGTTGGGAGGACTTTTTTGATCATTGTAAAAACGGAATTTATTCACCTTTTAATTTCAAGATTATGAGTACGAATGTAATGGAAGCAGTAAAAGTTACTGAAAACACAGCAATAATGAAAGGTTTGGTTTATCAGGGTCCGGGCGAAAAGAATTGGATGGATGTTCCAAAACCCAAGGTCTTAGCCCCAACAGATGCGGTTGTTAAAGTATTAAAAACGACTATTTGCGGAACGGATTTACATATTCTTAAGGGTGATGTTCCAGCAGTAACAAAAGGAAGAATCCTCGGCCATGAAGGGGTTGGTATTATTGAAGAAATAGGAACCGCCGTGAATAACTTCAAAAAGGGTGATCATGTTTTGATCTCCTGCATCACTTCCTGCGGTAAATGTGAATACTGTAAAAAGCAAATGTATTCTCACTGTGAAGATGGTGGATGGATATTAGGTCATTTAATTGATGGTACGCAAGCTGGATTTGTAAGAATTCCTCATGCCGATAATAGTCTTTATAAAATTCCCGCCGGAGCTAATGAAGAAGCCATGGTTATGCTCAGCGATATTTTACCGACAGGTCATGAGATTGGTGTAATTAATGGTGCTGTGAAGCCCGGAGATACCATCGCCATCATTGGTGCTGGTCCGATAGGTATGTCTGCATTATTGACCGCACAGTTTTATTCGCCATCAAAGATCATTATGGTCGACATGGATGAAAATCGTTTGGCAGTGGCCAAAACTTTTGGTGCTACTCATACAATCAATCCTAATAAAGATGATGTGGCCAAAATAATTGCTAAAGAAACGAAAGATGGGGTAGATGTTGCCATAGAAGCAGTGGGTATTCCGCAGACTTTCGACATTTGCCAGGAAATTATCCGCCCCGGAGGTCATATTGCCAATGTAGGCGTGCATGGAAAAAGCGTAGATCTGCAGCTTCAAAAATTATGGATACAGAATATTACTA
>JBIHZP010000308.1:0-2519 GCA_044231315.1 Daejeonella sp.
CTCTAAGTATCTGCCAGTCGAAGGTAAGTCCCGAACCTCCATGTTCTGTAGTTTTCGTGTCAAACAAAAAATAATCTACCACATCAACAAATGGCTTGAGTACTGCGAAATCAAATCCAGTTGAAAGTCCGAAAGCCTTAAGCAAATCAATTTTTTTTGAAGGCATTCGAATTGAAAGTTCATTTTTCAATTGCTGGCAATAGGTGAATGACTCAGAACCATGAAGCTGAATGGCACTTAAATCATATTCCTTGATTTTGTCAAGTACAACTTCCAATAGTTCATCAACAAATACCCCTACTAACTTAATTGATTTAGGCAGGGAGTTCAGCACCTTTTTGTCGGGATGGCCAACAAAGCGCTTTGAGGGACTATAAAAAATCAAGCCCAAATAATCCGGATTTAATGTAGCCAGTTCGACTATATTTTCTGGATCTCGCATGCCACAGACTTTTATCTTCATGATAGCATTTTCTTGAAACTGCCTAATGCTTTCTTACTTTGCAAAGCCTCTTCCGCTTCATAAAAACAATCGGCAAAAGATCGCTGAGGATTTATCGTTCTAATGGCTATGGCCGCATTAGAAAGCACAACATTATTTTGTTCGGTGGTACCATTCCCATCTAAAACGGACTTGAAAATTTCGGCCGACTCTTTAACTGTGCTGCCACCACCAATTGCTTTGGGATCGATTTTTTCAAATCCTAATTGAGATATAGAATGAATTTGCTCTCCCGAATTAGAGAAGGTCTTAAAATCACAAGTCAGAGAAATCTCATCGTAACCCTCTAAAGCATGAACGATGGTATATTTCGTATCAGCCTTTTGATAAAGATAGGCATACAAACGTGCCAATTCAAGGCTAAAAACGCCAACCATTTGATATTTCGGTCTGGCGGGATTAACCAAAGGTCCCAACATATTAAAAAATGTTTTCACACCTAGCTCCTTTCTAATAGGAGCTACTGTTTTCATGGCTGGATGAAATAATGGAGCATGGAGGAAACAAATTCCAGCCTCATCTAAAGTTTTCTTAAGATGATTGGTATCATTCGAAAAAGTATAGCCTAGGTATTCCATCACATTGGAAGAGCCACATCCCGATGAAACACCATAATTACCATGCTTTGACACCTTATAGCCAGCGCCTGCTACCACAAAGGAGGCTAAGGTGGATATATTAAAGGTATCCTTACCATCACCGCCCGTGCCACATAAGTCAATCAAGTCGTAGCCCTTCAAATCCGGCTTAAGACAAATATCAAGCATTCCGTCTCTAAAGCCTTCGAGCTCTTCAACAGTTATGCTTCGCATGCAAAAAGCAGCCATAAATGCAGCCATTTGCGACGCATTATACTTTCCTAGGGTAATATTGGTTAGAATTTCTTTCGACTCCTCTAGGGTAAATGTTTTATGCTCAAACAGGTGATTTAATATTTTTTTCATGCTAATTTTAAATTAAGACATATTATCTGTCCCATGGATAATACCAATTTACCGCGCCGTTGTAATTTCATTATTATTAAAAAACAAAAAAGGGCTGCTCTCTGAGCAACCCTTAGTAAAATTTCTATATAAAGAAAAATATACAACTAACTGATTGCCAAATGTTTAAACATTTGCCACCAGCAGATTGTATAAATTTGTTTTGTTTTCATTGTTTTAACAAATATGAGTAAAATATTAATAGCGACAAACCTTTTCAAAATTATTACAAAATCAAAACATTAGTAATTTTGTTTGAAGCTATTTTGCTGGCTCTCCCCTGCTTAAAAAAAGTGTAAATACAAGCGAAAGCAAAAATAACATCCCAACAAACTGGTGTAGAATACCATACAATAATGGAATTTGGCCTGTCGTATTTAATACCGTTAACACGCCTAAAAATATTTGAAAAAATACTAACAAAACAGAAGCATATCTAATTTTAAACAGCAATGTATTTTGAGCTAAATTTTTAGCTTTCCATAACCACATCAAAATTGGAATGCAAATGAGGTAAGCTATTCCACGATGTATGAATTGCACAGTAATTAAATTATGGGTAATGTCGGCAAGAAATCCACCTTCTGTCAGCATTCCTACTGGCCAAAGCCTTCCATTAATATCGGGCCAGGTTCTAGCAGCTAGTGCAGCATGCAAGCCCGCCATGAATGCACCATAAATTAATTGAAAAAACAATAGAGCCAATAACCACAAATTAATCTTTCTCAATGTTGGAACATATAGAATTTGATTTTGGGCTATACTTAATTTTAATGCGAACCAAAACACATAGCATAACAGAATTAGTGCAGACATAAAGTGTACTGCCAGACGGATGTGACTTACGTATAAATCTTGATCATTTAATCCGCTTTGAACCATAATCCACCCAATAGCACCCTGCAAACCTCCCAAAAGGAATAATACAATCATCGGGGTGACCATATTTTTTTCAATTTTCTTTTTGATCAGAAAATAAATAAATGGAAAAATAAATACAAGTCCCATGAGCCTTGCCCAATCCCGATGCAGCC
>JBIHZP010000309.1:0-2514 GCA_044231315.1 Daejeonella sp.
CCATCTTTTTAATTAGCTCTCTAAAATCTACACGGCCTTCGGCAGTATAGTAAAAGGTAGCTTTTGTGCGATCGCCTTGATAATCAACATCACTAAGCTTCATTGCTAATCCGAGTTCTTTTGCTAAAACCCTAGATTTATGCATCGTCTCAAATTCAAGATCTTTAGAAACCTTCCATTTATCGACATCTGCTGGCGTAGCCTTACGATAGATTTTTCTAACCACATCTTCAATGCGCACATTCCTTTTCTTGAGCTGCATGCGCACTAATTCGCCTGTTAAAGAAATATGACCAATATCATAGCCACCTGTTGTGGTTTCAACCGCAACAAGCTCTCCAGCCTCCAAATAAAGATTATCTGTATTGAGAAAGAACTCTTTTCTAGAGCCTTTAAATTTTATTTCGATGATGTTAAATGCTTTATAATTAGACGGCATGTCCATGTGAGACAGCCAATCATAAACATCTAATTTACTACAACCATTGGTCAAGCAAGAGCCATTACTCTTACATCCTGCAGGGGCACAGCCTCCTGATGAACAACTTCCACATCCCATAACTAATTCAATATATATTGAGTCCCCGAAGGGAGCGTATTAAACTTTAAAACCTTAACGAACTGTAAAGATACATCTAAAAATAAAATTTTAGGATTCGCATTTCGTTCTATGTGATAATGAGCCTTTTCCAACTCATTTACAAGTGCCTCAGCTTGGGCTAAATCCAAGTGTTTACTGAAATTTTTCACGAAGTCCATCTCCGAACTTTGCAAATGCACCAACTCTTCAGCACCCGAAATAATCATGATACACTCCCTAATCAGGTTTACACCGTATTGAAGGAGATTCTTTTGGTTTTCGCGACCCAATTTGGAGGCCGAATCAACAAATTCGAAAATCTGACTTCCCTTATCGCCAAAAGTCATGCGCATCCAAGAAGAGAATATTCGAAAATCATCACTTTCATCTTCTTTCAGCAAATTTAAAGCAGTTTGCAAATTCCCATCACTCAAATAAGCGATGCGACTGGCTTGAGCTTCGGCTATATTTTTAGTTTGAACAAGATAATCGACAATATCTTGCTTATTTAAAGCGGGAATTTTAACGAGTTGTGTTCTAGATAAAATTGTATTTAATATCTGATCCTGGTTTTTTGCCACTAAAATGATTAATGTTTTTTCTGCAGGCTCCTCCAATGTTTTTAATAACCTATTCCCTTCATTTTTTAAATATTCAGGAAGCCAAATGATCATGGTTTTATACTCCGATTCAAAAGGCTTTAAGGATAGTCTTTGGAGAATATTTAAACACTCTGGTTTATTAATATTGGGCTGCTTATTTTGAGCATCTAGACGATTTCTCCACTCATTAAGATCAAAATAAGGATTATTTAAGACCAAATCACGCCACTCTTCTAGGTCGGGCAGTGAGTTTTCTTTCTCCCCTCCTCTAAAAAAAGGATAAGAAAAATGTAAATCAGGATGTATCAACTTGCCATATTTTCTGCAAGAAGAACATTCACCGCAACTATCTGTTTCTTGTCGGTTGGTACAGGATATAAATTGTGCATAAGCCAATGCCAAAGCAAAATTTCCAGAGCCATCAGGTCCTAAAAACAATTGCGCATGACTAACCCGGTTTTCTTTAACCGATTGAATCAATTGTTCCTTAACTTCCTTCTGACCAATAATCTCTCGAAACAGCATCGTGCAAAATAAGAAAAATTATGCTTTTTGGATGAATCCAATTCCATAACATAAAAATAGAAAATGCTCGTTTAATAAAAAAAACTCTTAAATCTATGTTTTAATCGGATCAGGGAATGATAAAATTCAATTTATCTTTTCATACCCCATAAAAAGCTTAATTTTGCCCTACCAATTATAAAATTCTTTTGAAAACAGATAAAACTGCAAAATTAGCTCTTTCTAGAAAAGAGATGCAAGACTTTGGTTACAAGGTAGTTGACGCTATTGTAGATCATTTTGAAACGCAAGATCAAAAACTTCCTGTGGCAACCGCCAGCAGAAAGGAAATTGATGCCCTTTTTATGGAAGAGATACCTGAAAAGCCAATGGCGCCCGATGATGTTCTAAATTTTGTTCTAGAAAATGTGATGGCCAACAGTAATGTGATGACTCATCCGAAGGCTTATGCATTTGTCCCCGGACCGAGTAATTATATCAGTGTGATGTCGGATACCTTAGCCACAGGATTTAACATTTTTTCAGCTGGATGGGTGGGATCGCCAGCTGCAGTGGGAATAGAAATCAATACCTTAAACTGGATGTTAAAGCTGTTTAATTTCCCAGTTAAAAAAGGTGGCGGTATTTTTACAAGCGGTGGTTCCATGGCAAATTTAACTGCTTTAGCCACTGCACGTAAAGTGAAATGTGGGGAGGACTTTTCAAAAGCAATCATCTATTTATCAGATCAGGCGCATTCATCAAATATCAAGGCAATCAATATCCTTGGCTTTAAAAAAGAGCAAATTAGGATCATTCCTACCGACA
>JBIHZP010000044.1:0-8352 GCA_044231315.1 Daejeonella sp.
CGCTTATAATTTCAGCTTCAGCAGAAATTGTATTATTGCGCTGTTTACTCATGTCGGTAAGAACAGTGAATGTAGGATCAAAGCCATAAAAGAAAAATGATCTTCGGTCGTACTTTAAATTCCCTGTAACAGTATAAGAATCTGCAATTGTTCTTCCAAACATCCCCATTTCTTGATTGGATAGCTGTTGGTGGGGTAGATTCCCCTTTTGAGATAGGTGTTTGAAATACGCACCTGTTTGGAGGGCTTGATCGCGACCAGTATTAACATAAAGCTCACCTTGGGCAGTATTGAAGTTTCCTGCACCTAATTTTGCAAAGTTGTGAGACAAAATGGCGGCACGTTCATCTTCCATTTTCTGTGCTTGAAGCTCTTTTATGTTTGAATTAAGCTCAAGTTTTCTATCGATGATACTGTAACTTAAAACTGGTTTGAATGGCTTTTGATTATCCATATCAGGATTTCTCCTGATTTTTACAGCATCTGCCAAAACTGGCTTATATGGTCTTATGACCTCAATTTCTTCCGTTATTGTATTTGCCTCTTTGCTTGGAGGATTTTCAGTTTTTTTATCTTGAGCCTGAGTCAAAAATGATAAACTAATCAAACTAACTATCAGCGAATATTTAAAAGTAGAACTATACATTATCAATTATTTTTTTGTTAGTTTTTTCAATTTTTCTTTGGCAATGTTTAATATATCATCGTCTTCAACCTCATAATTTTCGATGATACTTTGAAGAGTGCTTTTTGCTTGAAAAATATCTTTCATGCCAATGTAATTGTCGGCAATTAGGATATAAGTTTTTGCAACCCAGTAATCATGTGAAGGCATATTATTAGTTAGGTCGAATGCCGTGGAAAGTGAGGTTTTGTAATCACCTTTTAAGAATAAAATGTGAGCAAGATTGTATTTAGCTTCAGCTCCAGTAACGGTTTGTGTTTTTTCTGCTACTAAAGTAAAGTCATTCACTGCTTGAAGGGTGTCGCCAATAATGAGGTTAGCTTTTCCAGAATATAAACCGGATCTAAAAATATCTTCCTCAGATGATTTATTAGACTCTCTAATGAGTTTAACGTAGAGCAATGTTTCATCCGGTAAATTCATATTTGAATAAGCCTCCATTAAATTATTGACTGCAAAACTGTAATTAGACTTGTATTCAGAAGTGAGTTCCAGCTTTTTAAGATGTACAATCGCTTCATTATATTTCTTTTGGGCAAGGTATATTTTAGAGATGCTAATAAGTGCGCGTTCCGTATAATCGCTTGTCCAGTCATTTAGAATATACTCATAATCAGGGATAGCCTCATTAGGTCTTTTCAATCGAACTAAACTTTCTGCCCTGATAAAACGAGCATGTTTATCATGTACGGATTTGGGGAACTTGTCAAAATAAGCGTTAACTGCTTCAAATGTACCTTGGTAATCCCCGTTTAGGAAGCGATTATTAGCAGCTTGAAAAGTGATATTATCCTGCTCATAGGTACTTAAATTTCCTATGCTTGTGGTATTGGCATAGTCTAAAAATGCAGTGGCATCTGAATTTTGGAGATAAATATTTTTGATTGATTCTAGTGCTAGTTTAGCTTCATCGGTAGTTGTGTATTCGCTTACTACACGTTTAAATGTTGCGAGGGCTGCATCTTCATTATCTTGATTCAGTTCTACTAGGCCAATAGTAATTAATGCACGTGGTACATAACTGCTACGAGGATATTTTTGAATTAGAACACTAAGATCAGTTTTTGCAATTTCAAAATCACCCTTAATGAAATAGGTG
The DNA here is from genome assembly GCA_044231315.1 of Daejeonella sp. GTDB lineage: Bacteria > Bacteroidota > Bacteroidia > Sphingobacteriales > Sphingobacteriaceae > Daejeonella. The sequence continues at coordinate 1,785 of JBIHZP010000044.1, forward strand.
TAGGGAATTTCGAAACTTGCATCATCCGAATAGTTTGAATTTGGAAATTGTTGAAGTAGAGACTTATGCGTTGCTATTTTTGAGTCATTTTGGCCTTGTAAACCTTGAATCATTCCACGTTGAAAAAGTGCATAATCTTCACTATTTGTTCGGGAAGCAATAATTCTGTTATAATAAACTAATGCCTCGTCATAATCTTTCAATACAAAATGGGAATCAGCTAGTCTTAAAATGGCATCGTTTATGGTATTTTGATCTTTTTCATTACCACGAAGAAAACGCGAGAAATAAGTTGCTGCCTTCCTATAGTTTTCATGCTCAAATGCGGCATAAGCCAATGCATAATGTGCAAAGTTAAAAACATCAGTTTTTTTCGAAGCTGGCAGCGACATGAATCTCTCAAAATTAGTTACCGATTCACCAAATTTTCTAACCTCGTACATTGCTTCAGCGAGCCAATAAGTTGATAAGGAGTGTATTTCGTCATCTTCAACATTTTTATTGGAACGCATAAACATGGAAATTCCATTTTGAAAAGCTCGTTCGTTGTAAAACTCTAATCCTCTGTAATAAGTTACTTTTTGGTATACTTCATTGGCTTCTCTATTTCTATTTGGGATGGTTTCTAGGATGTCTATAGCATCTTTGTAATTTTTGGTTGTTAGAAGAATTTCACCCAATAAAGTTTTTGCAGGATCTATTTTTGGCGATTCTGAGTATGTTTTGATGAATAATTGAGTAGCATCAAGTGCAACTTGTTGGAATTCAAGTTCATAAGATAATTTAGCATAATTAAATAAACCTTCCTCTTTTAATTGTTTATCGAAGTCCAATTTAGATGCTTTGAAGAAAGCGCTCCTTGCTGCTTGTTTATTATTTGTTTTGAGGAACGATTCTCCTAATGCAATCATTCCACTTTGAAAATATTCATCTGCAGTTTCGAGCTTTTCGAGTTCGAGGATAGCTTTTTCATATTTCTTAAGCTTAAAAGCAGTATAACCAATTTGATAATTATCTTGATTGTTTTGGGTTTTGTTTTGATCTTTCTGCTGGAAATCATCAAAATATTGACCTGCGTTTACATAGTCTGATTTTGCGAAATATGACGCTCCAACAATGCGGAACATTTCTGTTTCGAACAATTGCTTGCTCGACTTTAAGATTGGAATAGAATAGCTTAAAACATCATCATAACGCTTATCTAAAAAGTATAGTGCAGAAATATAGTATGGATAACTATTTTCATATAATTTCGAGCCTTTTAAGCGTTCGAATTCTACTAATGCTATTTTATAGTCCTTTTGCAAGTAGCTTATATAGGCGAAATAATAGATGGATTGTTCTGTGTAAATACTTTTTTCGTCTTTAATTTGTCTAAAAAGTACTTTTGCCTGATCCAATTCTTTAACTTCAAAATAGGAGTAGGCCAATTTATACCGGTATTCCGATGATTCTTTTCCTAATAAACTATTATCTTCTAGTTTTTTTAGCCATTCAATTACTTTGGGATAATTTTTTTTAGCAAAATAATAGCGACCAACCTGATAAAAAGCAAGTTTGGTATAATTGTTTGCAGGATAAGTGTTTATGAAATCCAAGAATAAAGATTCTGCATCACTATTGCCCAATTCTAATGCGCAGAGAGCAATAAAATAATGTGAGTTTTCTTCTATCAAACTAATTTCCGAGTTTGTTTCTGCTTTGACACTTGATTTTCGATCGTGTTTTACAACACTATTAAATTGATTAGATGCCGCAGCATATTTTTCATTTGCAAGTAATTCAAGTCCGCTTTTATAGTGTTTGTTTAAATTAAACCAAGCGCTTTGTTGAGCTAGCGCGGGAATTGATAGAAATACAATAATTAAGGTTAATATGGAGTATTTTCTGAGCATAGATAAGCAAAATTATAATTACTAATTTAATCTAAACTAGTCTAGTTTAATGGGATTAATAATTAACATGTGTTGAAAACAGATTAGAACGAATAATTGTTATTGATGTTATTGAAAAGCTAAAAAATAATTAAATCTTAAGGGACTATTACATGCGTTGATTAGCTAATAGGTATAGCACAGCCATTCTGATGGCTACTCCATTCTCAACTTGATCGAGTATGATAGATTGTTTACTATCGGCAACATCACTTGTAATTTCCACCCCTCGGTTTATTGGTCCAGGATGCATCACAGTAATTTCTTTGTCTAGTGAGTCAAGAATCTTTTTATTAAGTCCGTACATCATTGAGTACTCCCTTAATGAAGGAAAATATTTGATATCTTGTCGTTCCAGTTGTATACGCAACATATTTGCTACATCACACCAATTTAGTGCTTTTAAAAGATCGTGTTCAATTAGTACACCGAGGCTGGCAATGTATTTAGGGATGAGCGTACTTGGACCGCAAACCATCACTTCTGCGCCTAGTTTTTGAAGGCAAAGGATGTTAGAAAGAGCTACTCTTGAATGAAGAACATCACCAATAATGGCGATTTTCTTTCCTCTTACATCACCATATTTTTCTCGGATAGAAAATGCATCGAGTAGAGCTTGGGTTGGATGTTCATGAGCACCATCGCCTGCGTTTACAATTTGAGCATTCACATGCTTACTCAGAAATATACCTGCGCCAGCGTAGGGGTGTCTCATGACCACCATATCCACCTTCATGGCCAATATATTGTTTACTGTATCTATTAGGGTTTCACCTTTGCTTACTGAGGATGACGAGGCTGCAAAGTTTACCGTGTCTGCAGATAATCTTTTTTGGGCTAGTTCAAAAGATAAGCGTGTTCGAGTGGAATTTTCAAAAAATATATTGGCAATGGTTACATCTCTTAAAGATGGGACTTTTTTAATGGGTCTATTAAGTACATCCTTGAAAGTGTCAGCAGTCTCAAATATTAATTCGATATCTCTGGTTGTGAGATCTTTTATTCCCAGCAGGTGTTTGGTACTTAAAGTATTAATTTGTTCTGCCATTATTTTTCTGATAGTAAGATCACTTTATCTTCATGATCTGTTTCTTTCCAGTTCACGATAACTTTTTGAGAATCAATGGTATCAACTTTGATTCCTATATAATCTGCTTCAATTGGTAAATGCCTGGAGAAGCGTCTGTCTACGAGTGTTAACAACTCAACTTTCTCTGGTCGGCCAAATGATTGTATCGCATCCATTGCGGCACGTATGGTTCTGCCTGTCCAAAGTACATCATCTACTAAGATTACTTTTTTGCCCTCAATAATAAAGTTGATTTCGGTACTGCTGGGAATTAAGAGTCCTTCTTTTCGACGGAAATCATCTCGAAAAAAAGTGATGTCCAGGTTACCGCTTTCAATTATAACTTCAGGCAATATCTTTTTTAACTCGGTAATAATTCGTTTGGCAAGAAATACTCCTCGAGGTTGAATACCTATAATAACGGAGTTGTTGAAATGATCGTGGGTTTCAATTAACTGATGGCAAAGGCGCTGGATAGTAATCTGGAATTTAGGACCGTCTAGCAGAGTTAATGTTTGCATCTTGGTTTAATTTGACCAAAAATATGAAAAATTATTTTACCCCAATTGAGAATTCTTTAATTTAATTCAGGATTGGTATAAAAATAGAAGAAATATTCATTTTCTTATTGAACAAAAATTTTTTACAAAAAAAAGGCCCTGATGTAATCAGGGCCTTTGAAATATAAATAAAGCGTATAAACTTATTCTTCTGTGCTTTCTGCTGCTTCAGGACTTGCTGCTGCTGCGTCAGTTTCAGTTTTCTTTGTTTTTTTGGCTTTGCTTTCTGCACCTTCCATTTTCTCTTTCAATTGAGCCAATACACCAAGATCACCTAAAGTAGACTTCTCAACAGACTCTTTTACCTTTTTAACGGCAGTAGTAGTCGCTTTTGCTTCTTTCTTTTTGGCATTGAATTCTTCCTTGCGCTCTTCAGCTTTTGCCTCTTCCCAGATTCGGGCGTGAGAAACGACGATACGCTTAGAATCTTTGTTGAATTCAATGATTCTGAATTGGGCAGTCTCATCAGCTTTTACGGAAGAACCATCTTCTTTTGCCATGTGCTTTGTAGGAGCGAATCCTTCAACACCATATGGCAATGCGACGATTGCACCTTTATCTGTAACTTTTAAGACTGTTCCTTCATGGATTGAATCAATAGTAAATACAGTTTCGAAAGTTTCCCAAGGGTTTTCTTCTAACTGCTTGTGGCCTAGGCTCAGTTTGCGGTTAGCCTCATCAAGTTCAAGAACAATCACATCAAGTTCTTCACCAACTTTAGTGAATTCGTTTGGATGATTAACTTTCTTAGACCATGAAAGATCAGAAATATGGATTAAACCGTCGATACCTTCTTCAATCTCAACAAAAACACCAAAATTAGTCATGTTCTTAACAACGGCTTTGTGCTTACTTCCAATTGGATAGCGCTCACCAATGTTTTTCCATGGATCTGGAGTAAGTTGTTTGATGCCAAGGCTCATTTTACGCTCGTTACGATCTAGTGTCAAAACTTGAGCTTCAACTTCATCACCAACCTTAAGGAATTCCTGTGGGTTACGAAGATTTTGAGACCATGACATTTCAGAAACGTGAATCAAGCCTTCAACACCTGGAGTGATTTCAAGGAATGCTCCGTAATCTGCAACAGTTACGATTCTACCTTTAACTTTAGAACCGATTTCTAAGGTCGTATCTAAAGCTTCCCAAGGGTGTGAAGTTAATTGTTTTAATCCTAAGGCGATGCGTTTTTTCTCATCATCAAAGTCCAAAACAACTACGTTGATCTTTTGATCAAGTGCTAATATCTCACGTGGATGCTCTATGCGACCCCATGAAATATCAGTTATGTGTAATAAACCGTCTACGCCACCAAGGTCAATAAACACACCGAAATCGGTAATGTTTTTAACGGTACCCTCAAGTACTTGTCCTTTTTCAAGTTTTGCAACGATTTCAGTTTTTTGATTTTCTAAATCGTCTTCAATCAATACTTTGTGTGATACAACAACATTTTTAAACTCATGGTTGATTTTTACAACCTTGAATTCCATTGTTTTACCTACATAAATATCGTAATCACGGATAGGCTTAATGTCAATTTGCGATCCTGGAAGGAAAGCTTCAACACCCATAATATCCACAATTAAACCACCTTTTGTACGGCTCTTCACAAAACCAGTAATGATTTTGTCTTGATCCAAGGCTTCATTGATTGTTTCCCATGAACGTTGTGTTTTTGCACGCTTACGAGATAATACCAACTGTCCGTTAGCATCTTCTTGCGACTCAACAAATACATCAACAGAATCACCAACTTTTAAGTCAGGTGTATCACGGAATTCAGATAATGAAACTAAACCATCAGATTTAAATCCAATGTTCAATACCACATCCTTGTTGTTAATCGATACAACAATACCCGAGATAATCTCGCCTTTGTTAATCGAATTGAAAGTTCCAGCATACATTTCTTCAAACTTTTCACGGTCTGCAGCACTGTAATTTCCAAAACCTTTATCATCCGCATCCCAGTCGAAATCGCCAGTAGGGGTGATTAATGTTTTTGATTTGATCTCTTCGATCGACACAGAATCAGCTTCTGATTCAATGGTTTCCTTTTGTTTAACCGTAGTGGTTTCTTCGCCTTGAAGTTCCGCTTGTTTAGCAGTTAACTCCTTTTCAGCTTCTAGTTTTTTAGCCATTAATTAATTTATCTCCTTTTTCCGATCTTAAATCGGACTGCAAAGGTAGAAAAATTCATTTTTATTAAAAAACATTTTGACGCTTTATTTTCAATTAATTTTAAACGGAACTAACTGATTGTTATCGTTTTATTTTTTATTTGCCTTATTTTAATAAAAACAGTCTTTTTGTGCAAAATATGGGAAATTAATAAATCGGTTTTTTTTGCTGATTTATTAATTTAAGAGTCATTTCAATTCTTTTTCAAGGATATATTGATAATTCTAGCCTTAAAAAAAATATATCCCAAAAAAGGTGAAGATTTATTATTGATTTTTTAATCTGATTTGTGCTAAGGCGAATTCTAGTTGCTCAGCCTCATTAATTATGCTATTGTCGAGCACAATGGCATCTTGGGCTTGTAAAAGTGGACTCTCTTTACGTGTTGTATCCTGATAATCGCGTTTGGCAAGGTTCTCAAAGATTTCTTCTATGTTTACCTCTTCACCCTTGCTAATGAGTTCAGAATATCTTCTTTCTGCTCTTATTTGCGGATCAGCGGTCATGAATAGCTTAAGATCTGCATCAGGGAATACTACCGTTCCAATATCTCTACCATCCATAACTATGCTACCTGATTTGCCCATTCTTTGTTGCTGCTTCACCATTTCAATACGAACTTCTTTTATGGCACTTACCGTACTTACTTTTTCTGCCACATGCATCTGTCGAATTTCTTTTGAAACATCTTCGCCATTTAGCATAATCGATGTCTGATTATTTATGGTTTGAAAGTCGAGATGGATATTATTTAAAGCATCTTTCACTAAATCAGCGTCTTGCAAATCAATATCATTCCGCAAAAAATAAAGGGTTACAGC
>JBIHZP010000070.1:0-6262 GCA_044231315.1 Daejeonella sp.
CTTTATTAGACTTGGAGATTAAAATGGTAAAATATCATCGGTGGCCTCTCCTGATTCATAATTCATTGGCCTGTCTTCTTTCGACATTTCAGTAGGATGATCAGCTTTTATTTGCTTTGATTGATCGCTTTCTTCACTTTCAAAATCTGTTTTACGGCCGAGCATCGTGAAGTTCTCGGCAACAATTTCTGTTGAGTATTTTTTATGACCCTCACGATCTTCAAAGGAGCGGGTTCTTAATTTACCTTCAAGATAAACTAATTTTCCTTTTTTGAGATATTTGGATGCGGTATCGGCTAAACCTCTCCACATAACTATATTATGCCATTCGGTTTGTTCAATTTTTTTGCCATCCTTATTATAAGTTTCTGAGGTTGCCAAAGGGAAGCTAGCCACAGTTACGCCCCCATCTAAATATCTAACTTCAGGATCTTTTCCTAAATGCCCAACTAAAATGACTTTGTTGATTCCAGACATAATTTTTCGATAGATTATTAAATTAATGTACGAAGATTTTCTAAGAAATGAAAAATTAATTTGGGTTGTGCAAATTGATCAAGCTCCTTTTGGTTTGCAAAAAACCAATTCTTTTTAGCGAGAAACTCCTCCGAAAAGTTTTCAATTGTAATGAAAGAGGTGTAAATTTTTTGGTGGCTTAGAATATGTTTTACTGGCTTAGAAATTGATTTTATGTGAACTTGATTACCAAAACAGCTAATAAATTCCTCCGATTTGATTAGATCTTGAGCGCTGCAAAGTGACTCATTTTCAAATAGTGGAAGATCATATAAGTTTTCCCAAATATCACCGGGACCACGTTTGTTTAATAGAATTTGATCATCTTTTAAAACAAGAATATAGTTAAAAAAACGTTCTCTACTTTTTTGAGATTTAATCTTAACGGGTAATTCATTGATTCGCACTGATTTTTTTGCTTCACAAGCGGCTTGCAAAGGACAGAGAAGGCAGTTGGGATTTTTGGGTTTGCATTGCAAGGCCCCAAATTCCATTATAGCTTGATTAAACTCTCCAGCTTGCGATTTATCGAGCAATTCATTAGCTAATTCGGTAAAAAGCTTCTTGCCTTTCCCCGAATTGATGGGCGTATCAATGCCAAAATACCGTGATAGTAGTCTGAAAACATTGCCATCAACAACTGCCCTAGCTTCATTCGATGAAAATGAAGAAATGGCTGCAGCAGTATATTCACCGACCCCCTTTAGCTTAATGAGCGCATTATAACTGCTTGGGAAATATCCGGCATGCTCCTCCATAACCATTTTGGCGGTATGATGCATATTTCTGCCACGCGAATAATAACCTAATCCCTGCCAGAGTTTTAATATTTCTTCTTCCTTAGCATCGGCAAACTGCTTAACTGTTGGATATTTTTCAGCAAAGCGATTGAAATAGGGTGTACCCTGCTCAATACGAGTTTGTTGCATAATGATTTCCGAAAGCCAAATAATGTATGGATCATCCGTATTTCTCCAAGGAAGATCTCTTTTATGCATTTGGTACCACTCAATTATTTCTTCTGCAAAATTCATTTAGTTAGAGTATATTGGCTCATTAGCAGGTACAAAAGTACCTTAATATTGTTTTATAGAGCCTTGCTTTAAAAAAAAGCAGAATTATTTCCCTAATTCAATTAAAACCAATACTTTTGCATCCCCAAATAAGGTGTTATTTAGGTTAAAAATAAAAGAAATTAGATATGACCAAGGCAGAAATCATAACAGAGATCTCTAACAAAACCGGAATCGAAAAAGTAGATGTTCAAGAGGCTATAGAAGCTTTTTTTAAAGTTGTAAAAAATTCAATGGTAAATGGTGAGAACGTTTACGTGAGAGGTTTTGGAAGCTTTATAGTTAAGAAGAGAGCTAAGAAAACTGCTCGTAACATCTCAAAAAACACAGCTATAATAATTCCAGAGCACTTTGTTCCAAGTTTTAAGCCTGCAAAAGTTTTTGTTGAGAAGGTGAAAACTGGTAATAAATAATATAGAGTTTTATCAATCTGGAATGTTAAACAAAAAGCAAATTATAGTTATAGGTTCTGTCGCAGTACTGATGGGCCTTATGCTTATGTTAGACATACAAGGATTGGTTAAACCCAATGAAGGTGAAGAAACTCAAGCATCAGCCGCTGCATCTGTAGCTACTGATTTGAAGGTGATTTCATTGGAAGAAGTATCAAAAACCTCTATGGAGGGTCTAAATGCTAGTTTAAAGTCGCTAATCAGTGATCTTGAAGCCCAGTTAAAAAGCGCATCTGATGATGAGAAACTAGATTTGTATAAAAAACTTGCCCAGCAATGGGATGATGTAAATATTACAACCCCTTCTTCATTATATTATGAATTAATTGCTGAAAATGATCCAAATTTTGATTCTTGGTTAAAAGCCGGAGATAAATTTACAGATGCTTATCAGCAAAGTATGGATACACTCATTCAACCTGTATTAGTCCAGAAGGCAATTAGTTCATATCAAGCGGCCGATAAATTAAAGCCAAATACTCTTGAAGTGAAAACAGGATTGGGTATTGCTTATGTTAGTGGTACACCTAATCCTATGCAGGGAATCACTTTATTACTTGATGTGGTAAAGCAGGACCCTAAAAATTTAAAAGCAAATTTAAGTTTAGGCTTGTTTTCTATGAAATCAGGTCAGTTTGATAAGGCTGTTGAACGTTTTAAGACAGTCATTGAAATAGCTCCAAGCGCCGAGGCATGGTTTTATTTAGCTTCCAGTTATGAAAGCATGGATAGAAATGCAGATGCAATTGCTGCCTATTTGAAAACAAAAGAGATTGCTGCCGACCCCAATATGAGTCAGTTTGTGGATCGGAAAATAAACGAATTAAGTAATTAAATTATAAAACATTTTTAAAAAACAACATTATGCCAAGCGGTAAGAAAAGAAAGAGACATAAAATGGCTACCCACAAACGTAAAAAGCGTTTGAGAAAGAACAGACATAAGAAAAAATAGTCGAAATGATCTGATCTGAAAAGATCTTGATTATTGTCAATGCTAATGAAGATTTAAACCTCCCGCATCATTGCGACGGAGGTTTAAATCATTCGTTGGTTTTTATTTTTTCTATATTTTAAACGTATACCGGTTAAATACCGGTGTCTTAAATTTAGCCATTGGTAAAAGAATTAATTATCAATTCATCCCCTAGTGGGGTTACTATTGCTTTACTGCAAGACAAGCAACTCGTAGAACTAAATACTGAGCAAGTCAGCAATAATTATGCTGTTGGCGACATTTATTTAGGGAAAATCAAAAAGATTATGCCCGGATTAAATGCTGCTTTTGTAGATGTAGGCTATGAAAAAGATGCTTTTCTGCATTATCTAGACCTTGGTCCGCAGGTCCAGTCGCTTTTAAAGCTGACAAAGATTGTAAAGGGAGGCAGTTACAAAGATAAACTGCTCAATAGCTTCAGACTGGAAACGGATATTAATAAATCCGGTAAAATTTCAGAAATTCTGAATCGGAACATGATTTTACCTGTTCAAATAGCGAAAGAGCCCATCTCAACGAAGGGTCCGCGCTTAAGTTCAGATATTTCAATTGCAGGTCGCTTTGCTGTGCTTGTACCATTTTCGGATGTTATTTCAATATCCAAGAAGATTAAAAGTAATACAGAGCGCAACCGCCTAAAAAAGATTGTTGAAGGCATTAAACCGAAAAATTTCGGAGTAATAATTCGTACAGTCTCGGAAGGAAAGGGTGTTGCTGAGCTTCAAAAAGATCTTTTGGATCTGATCGACAAGTGGGAGAAATTTACTACTCGCCTACCCGGAACAGAACCGTCAAAAAAGATTCTTGGTGAGATGGGTCGTACTTCGACCATCCTACGAGATATATTAAATACCGATTTTACCAATATTCACATTGGTGATCCATCCTTGTTTGAGGAGATCAGGTCTTATGTTCATGAGATATCTCCAGAGATGGAAAAAATCGTAAAACTATATCGTAGCAAGGAGCCAATTTTTGAACACTTTGGTGTCGACAAGCAGATTAAAGCAGCTTTTGGTCGTACGGTAAATCTTCCAGGTGGAGCCTACCTCGTTGTAGAGCATACCGAGGCTTTGCATGTTATTGACGTAAATAGTGGCAATCGTACAGCTAACAATGAAAATCAGGAGCAAAATGCACTGATGATTAATATGGAAGCTGCAAAAGAAATTGCTCGTCAGCTTCGTCTTCGTGATATGGGCGGTATTGTAGTAATCGATTTTATCGATATGCATAAACCTCAAAACCGAAAGGAGTTGTTCGACTATTTAAAGGAGCTTATGCTTCTTGATCGTGCCAAGCATACCATTTTGCCCCCAAGCAAGTTTGGTTTGGTGCAACTTACTCGTCAGCGAGTAAGGCCTGAAATGAATATTGTTACCAATGAAAAGTGTCCTGCTTGTAATGGTACTGGTGAAATTAAGGCAAGTATTATTTTAATGGATGACATTGAGAGTAATCTTAACTATATTCTTAATGAGCAGAATGAGAGTAGCATTACGCTTTGTGTGCATCCCTACATTGAGGCTTTCATTAAAAAAGGATTAATTTCAATACAATGGAAATGGTTCTTTAAATTTAGTAAGTGGATTAAGGTAAAAGCCATTCCATCTTATTATTTAACGGAGTTTCATTTTTTAAACTCGAAAGAAGAAGAAATTAAGCTGTAAGGCTGCCAGTTAAATAAAAAATGTGCAAATGGTGTTTAATCGTTTGCGCATTTTTTATTTAAAATTATTCAGTTCTCTATCCCCATCTTTTTAATAAATTAGTACAAAAATCTTAAACCCATGGCAAAAACACGTTCCGCTTATTTCTGTCAAAGTTGTGGATACGAATCTGCTAAATGGTTGGGTAAATGTCCGTCCTGTAATCAATGGAATACCTTTGTTGAAGAGATTATAGAAAAAGCAAATACCTCTATTCCCGACTGGAAAACGGGCTCCACAAGTATGCAGCGAGCCAATAAACCCACTGCAATTCATGAAATTATATATTCCGAAGAAAATAGACTGATTACGCCTGATAAGGAATTGAACAGAGTATTAGGCGGTGGAATTGTAAGTGGATCTATCGTTTTAATTGGGGGTGAACCGGGTATCGGAAAGTCAACCTTAATGCTTCAAGTGGCGCTTAACCTACCAGGCCTAAAAGTACTTTATGTTTCAGGGGAGGAAAGTGAACAGCAGATAAAAATGCGTGCCGAACGATTATTGCCTCAAGCCGGTAAAAAAGGCTCAGCTTCTGCCGATACCTATATTTTAACGGAAACCTCTACTCAAAATATTTTCAAGCAAATTGAGATTCTGCAGCCTGATTTGCTAGTTGTTGATTCCATACAAACGCTCCATTCTGCACATATTGAGTCCACGCCTGGCAGTGTTTCTCAGGTTAGAGAATGTACTGCTGAACTTCTGCGTTTTGCGAAGGAAAGTGGGACTCCCGTTTTCTTAATCGGTCATATCACCAAAGATGGAATGATTGCCGGACCTAAGATTTTGGAGCATATGGTAGATACCGTTTTGCAGTTTGAAGGCGATAGACATCATGTTTACCGTATTTTGCGTGCGGTGAAAAATCGTTTTGGCTCTGCCTCCGAATTGGGCATTTATGAAATGCAGGGGAGTGGCTTGAGAGAAGTTTCAAATCCGTCAGAGATTTTACTGTCACAGCGCGATGAACCTTTAAGTGGAATAACCATTTCGGCGATGATGGAGGGCCTCAGACCAATGCTAATTGAAACGCAAGCACTTGTTAGTGTTTCTGCTTATGGAACGCCCCAGCGCTCTGCCACAGGCTTTGATACCAAGAGAATGAATATGCTCCTTGCTGTGCTTGAGAAGCGTTGCGGATTTAAACTCAGTGCAAAGGATGTATTTTTGAATATTGCCGGCGGATTAAGAGTGGAGGATCCCGGAATTGATTTAGCTGTTGTTGTAGCCATTATTTCTTCCCATGAAGATATGCCAGTTGATTCAAAGATTTGTTTTGCTGCAGAAGTAGGCCTATCTGGTGAAATTAGAGCGGTTAATCGGATTGAACAACGTATTGCTGAAGCAGAAAAGTTAGGATTTGAACAGATATTTATCTCTAAATATAACCTCCCGTCAGGTAAAGGCGTTAAAACATCTCCCGAATGGCAGAAATACAAAATTGAAATAAAGACCGTTGCTAAGGTGGAAGAAGTGTTTAATGCACTCTTTGGGTGATATTTGGCTTAATAGG
>JBIHZP010000045.1:0-8210 GCA_044231315.1 Daejeonella sp.
CTTTGGATTTGTTGAATTCTTGGATCACAAAACTCAACAACTTTTCCGCAATCAATACAGATAATGTGGTCATGTTGCTTATAACCATAAGATTTTTCAAACTGTGCCATGTTTTTGCCAAACTGATGCTTGGTTACCAGATCACATGATACTAGAAGCTCAAGGGTATTGTAGACCGTTGCGCGACTTACTCGATATTTCTTATTTTTCATGTGGATGTACAATGATTCCACATCAAAATGGTCATTTCGCGAATAGATTTCTTCCAGAATAGCATAGCGTTCCGGAGTTTTCCGTAAACTTTTATTTTCAAGGTAAGCCTCAAAAATCTTGATTACTAGTGCAATAGTGTCTTTTGCGGACATAATATGTATTAATGACCCCCAAATTTATCCAAAAAATAAGAATATTCAGTATTTAATTCAGGATGCTTTTGTCAAATCTTCTGGGTTGGAATCAAAACGTGTTACAGATGTTACTCCAGCGACTTCTTTAAGCTTTTTTATGAGGTTATCTAAGTGAATAGTATTGTTTACATAAACCATAATTGAGCCCGCAAAAATACCTTGATCGGTATCCACAGTAATTGATCGCATGTTAACCTTGAAGTCGCTAGAAATTACCGTAGTAATTTTATTAATTAATCCAACATCATCAATGCCAGTAATGTGTAAACCAGTCAGAAAGGCGAGTTCTTTTTGAGAATTCCACCTTGCCTTAACTATTCTATATCCATAATTGGACATGAGTTTTGCTGCATTCGGACAGTTGGTACGGTGGATTTTAATGCCTTCACCAACGGTAACAAAACCAAAAACATCATCTCCCGGAATAGGGTTGCAGCAACTTGAAAGTTTATAATCAAGCTTTTGAAGGTCTTCGCCAATTAATAATGTATCGTTGGCATCGATTTTGACTTTTTTGATCAGCTGTTCATTTAAGCTGTAGTCAATTTTTTCTGGCTTGTTTTCAATAATTTTTTCGGATGCTACAAATTCTTTGAGTTGTTTAACGTCAATCTTTCCTTGTGCAACATTAAAAAACAGATCAAGTGTAGTTGGAAGTTTAAAATAGTATGAAAGTTTATAAAGGTTATCAGTATTATAGGTAACCTTTAATGATTTTAATTTTCGCTCTAATATTTCTTTCCCCTGCTCTGCAATTTTTCTTTTTTCCTCTTTAAGAGATGATTTGATTTTTGATTTGGCTTTGGCGGTTACCACAAAATTCAACCAATCCTCTTTCGGACTCTGTTTAATTGATGTAATGATTTCAACTTGATCTCCATTTTGAAGTTTATGAGACAGAGGGACAAGCTTATGGTTTACTTTTGCGCCGATACAACTAGCTCCAATATCTGTATGGATTTCAAAGGCAAAATCAAGTGCAGTTGCTTCTATGGGCAATTGTATTAAAGATCCTTTTGGAGTAAATATGAAGATTTCGTCCGAAAAAAGGTTCATTTTGAAGTCGTCAAGAAAGTCTAAAGCATTTGCTTCAGGGTTACTCAATAACTCCCTTACTTTCTGAATCCATTGGTCAAGTCCGCTATCTGTATTAGGCTCTTCTTTATATTTCCAATGCGCTGCAAATCCCTTTTCAGCAATTTCGTTCATCCTATTGGTTCGGATTTGCACCTCAACCCACTGCCCCCTAGGGCCCATCACCGTGGTGTGTAGCGATTCATAACCATTTGCTCTCGGAGATGATATCCAATCACGTAATCGATCGGGATTTGGTATGTAAAGATCGGTAACGATAGAATAAGCCTTCCAGCAATCTGATTTTTCACTTTCTGGCTTACTATTTAAAATTATCCGAATGGCAAAAAGATCATACACTTCATCAAAAGGAATATTCTTTTTACGCATTTTGGTCCAGATAGAATGTATAGATTTTGGTCTTCCATACAAGTCTGCAACTAGTCCCTGTTCATTTAATATTTCTTTAATTGGTGTAATAAAATCTTTAATGAAATTTTCTCTTTCTGCTTTTTTCTCTTTCAGCTGCTGAGCAATGAACTTATAAGTTGCAGGCTCCATGTATTTCATGGCCAAGTCTTCAAGCTCCGATTTTAGCGTATAAAGTCCCAGGCGATGTGCTAGTGGCGCATATAGGTAAACAGTTTCTGAAGAAATTTTCAGCTGCTTATCCCTTGGCATGTAGTCCATGGTGCGCATATTATGCAAACGATCCGCAAGCTTGATTAAAATCACCCTGACATCATCGGCCAAGGTAAGAAGCATTTTTCTGAAGTTTTCGGCTTGTAAAGAGCTGTTATAATCGAAAACGCCAGATATTTTTGTTAATCCGTCAATGATTTTTGCAACTTTTTTACCAAATTCACGCTCAATATCCTCCAAAGTAATGTCAGTATCCTCCACCACATCATGCAATAAAGCACAAACTATGGAGGTGGTACCCAAGCCAATTTCTTCAGCTGCAATTTGCGCTACTGCAATTGGATGATAAATATAGGGCTCGCCAGATTTTCGGCGCATATTTTGATGGCTTTCTAAGGCCATATCAAAGGCAATACGAATCATTCGCTTATCACCTTTTTGCATGGTTGACTTACATGCCCTTAATAATGCACGGTATCTTTTAAGAATTTCTTTTTTTTCCGCTTCAAGATCAATCACAAGTTCCTTCATCCTTAAACACAATAGCTATTTCTAAAAAACGTTGAATATTCTGTGCTAACTATATTACAATTTGGTTATAAATAAATATAATAATTAGCTGTAAATTTGTTTCTATAAAATTATGAAAATTTTAAGGCTATCGGTAATAATTTTAGTGGTTTTGATGTCAAAATTGGCATCTGCCCAATTTAAGAATGCCCCAACCATAAAAGGAGTGGCCGATACTATTCGTGTGTCTACCACCAATATCAATAATGAACTCATTCCATGGGTGGTTATTCCCGAAATTGTCATTATTGATACTCGAATATTTAAATCCCCTGAAGAAAAGGCAAAATTCAATCGTTTGAAATATAATGTTCTTAAAGTTTTACCTTATGCCATGTATGCTAGAAGGAAATATGCTGACTTGCAATTACAACTGAGTCTGGTGAAAGGCAAAAAAGAGAAAAGAGTATTAATCAAAGCTTTTGAATCTGAAATAAAAGATATGTTTAATAGAGAAATAAAAAATCTCACGATAACCCAGGGCGGTATTCTTATTAAATTAATTGATAGGGAAACAGGAACAAGCAGTTATGATCTTTTAAAAGATATGAAAGGCGGAATTACTGCATTTTTTTATCAATCGGTGGCGCGAGTTTTTGGAAATAACCTCAAAAACACATATGATCCGCAAGAAGATAGAGATATTGAAGCTATTATTCAATCTTCAGGATATTACTCTTACAGCTATTTATGAATAAAAAATCAATACACCAATTTACCGTTCAGCGCTTGAACGGTTCAGAAGCGAATTTGCTAGATTATAAGGGTAAGGTTTTGCTTATTGTAAATATTGCTTCTGAGTGCGGCTTTACCCCTCAGTTAAAAGATCTCGAAAATCTTTATAAGGTTCATGAAGGTGATAGTTTTGAAATCCTGGCTTTTCCATCAAATGATTTTGGCGGACAAGAACCATTAGAGGGTGTAGCAATCAGTGAATTTTGCGAAGTAAATTTCGGAGTGAGTTTTTCTGTCTTTGATAAGATTCGTGTGAGAGGGGAGTATGCACATCCGCTATATAAATTTTTATCAGATAAAAAGATGAATGGAAGTCTGGGTTCTACACCTAGATGGAATTTTCATAAATATTTAATCAATCAGGAGGGGGAGTTAGTAGATTTTTTCTATCCCTTTACTAAACCGAGCTCTTCAAGAATTAAAAAGAAGATCAATAAATTGCTTAATTCAACCTCTTTATGAAGTTAGACTTACTGGTATTCGCAGTGCATCCTGATGATGCGGAGTTAGGATGTTCCGGAACTATTTTGAAGGAAATTGCAGCTGGGAAAAAGGTGGGTATTGTGGATCTTACTAGGGGCGAATTGGGAACCCGTGGAACAGTTGAAACTAGAGACCAGGAAACTATCGAGTCGACTAAATCTTTAGGTCTTCATGTTCGTGAAAATCTCGGAATGAGAGATGGTTTTTTCAGGAATGATGAGCAACATCAAAAAATGATTATTCAAATGATTAGGAAGTACAATCCCGAAATTGTATTGTGTAATGCCTTGCATGACCGCCATCCTGACCACGGAAGAGCGAGTGAATTGGTTTCAGATGCATTTTTTCTTTCGGGATTAACCAAGGTTCAAACAGAGTTAAATGGTGAATCCCAATTAGCTTTCAGACCTCGTCTATTGCTTCAGTATATTCAAGATACCTACATTAAACCTGATATCTTGGTCGATATTAGCGATTTCTTTGATAAAAAAATGGAATGTATTCAGGCATTTAAAACTCAGTTTTTTAATACCGAAGGTGATGGACAAGAAACGTATATCTCTTCTCCCAATTTTTTAAAAGTAATTGAAGCACGTTCCCGTGAGTTTGGAAAATCTATCAATGCCACTTATGCAGAGGGCTTCACCTCCAAGAAACTTCTAGGTATTAATGATTTGTTTGATTTGAGGTAATCTGTTATTAATTATACTAATGCTGGGTGTTTAATTAGAGTTTATTGACGATATTTTCTAATACATTAAGTCCCGTATCAATATGCTCTTCCCCGATAATTAATGCTGGTCTGAAACGTATTGTTTTATCCCCGCATCCTAAAAACATTACATGCTGCTCCATTCCCTTGCTAACAAATTCATTGCGCATTTCTTTATTTGGGAAATCGAAAGCAGTAATTAAACCTCTGCCTCTAACATTTGAAATTTTATCGGTCTTTTTAGAAATCTCCAATAAACGATTTTGTAAATAATTGCCCATTTCAGAAGCATTATCTAAAAGATTATCTTCTTCAATAATTTCAAGAATGCGGCTTGAACGCACCATGTCGACTAAATTGCCGCCCCAAGTGGAGTTAATACGCGAGGGAACTCTAAATACATTGGTTTCAAGCTCATCAACTTTATTGCCAACTAAAATCCCGCAAACCTGCATTTTTTTACCAAAGGCAACAATGTCTGGGCGTGCATGCTCTCCAAAATGCTCATGAGCCCAAAATTTACCAGATAAGCCTACGCCCGTTTGAACCTCATCATAAATTAAAAAACAATCGTTTTCATCTGCAATTAGTCTCAATTGCTCTAAAAATTCCTGACGTACGTGGTTATCGCCACCTTCTGATTGTATAGGCTCAATAATTATCGCACAAATATCATCCAGATTATCGATAAAGGATTGCTTAATTTGTGCTAAGGATATTGCCTCTCTCTTTTTTAAATCTTCTAAAGATTGATCTGTTAAAGGGAATTGAATGGATGGTATGCTTACTCTCGGCCAATCAAATTTGGCAAACCATTTGGTCTTATCTGGAACTGTATTCGTTAAGCTTAAGGTATATCCACTTCTGCCATGAAAAGCTTTTTCGAAATGTAATACTTTTAAGCCATGCTCTTTGGTATATCCCTTTTTGAAATTCTTCTGGACTTTATAATCCATCGCTACTTTTAGCGCATTTTCAATGGCTAGTGAACCACCAGCGATGAAAAATGCATGGGGTAGGTATGCTGGTATGCCTACACGAGAAAATGTTTGGACAAATTGTGCGTATTGGGTAGTATAAATATCTGAATTAGAAGGATTTGTTAATGCAGCAAGCATTAAATTCTTCTTGAACTCTTCATCATGAATCATTTTAGGATGATTGTATCCTAATGGGACTGAAGCAAAGCAAGTGAAAAAGTCTAAAAGTGTACGATCATGTTTAGAATCATAAATATGAACGCCATTACTTTTTTCCATGTCGAAGGTTAAATCATAGCCATCAGCAAGAATGTGTTTACTGAGCGTTTCTTGAACTTGTTCGGGTGATATGGTTAGCTTATACATTTGTGGTTAAATAAACCTAAAGATAAAAAAAAGCCTTTATTTGTCCAAATTTGCACTTTTTTAAAGATTCTAACAGAAAAATAGCTTTAAACTGTTTAAACCTATTTTTTTTATAAGGTCGTATTTTGTTAAGTTTAATTAAGATTGAATAAAATTTAAATCATGATGATTTTCTGCTTAATTGTGCCCTAAAATTTAAATCTATCTTGCATTCCCAATATACCTGTGAGCCCGCCGGTATGGATTGCTAAAATTTTACTGCCCGGTTCAAAATGGTCTTTTGCTATGAGATCATAAAGTGAAAAAAACATTTTTCCTGTATAAACAGGCTCGATTAATATTCCTGTTTCACTGCAAAAACCTTTAATAAATGATATTAATCTTTCATCAGTTTTGGCATATCCTCCAAAATGATAATTTGGATGATATTCGAAGGAATTACTTCCAGAATATTTTACTATTTCAGTTTTAAGGTAGTCGGCGCCCTTCAAAACAGGTATGACATGTGTTTTCGTATTTAGAGAGTTTTCCTTAATTCCTTTGATGATTCCGGACACGGTGGTGCCTGTGCCTGCGGCACAAAATAAATGGTCATACACTACTTTTAACTCATTTAGAAGCTCTGCACAACCTTGAATAGCTTCAGAGCTTGCACCTCCTTCATCTATGAAATAGGCCGTTCCGTCGGTTTTAGAATACCGATCAAATAGGGATTTTTTATCCTTGTAACTTTCGCGATCGGTAAAAATAAGGTGCATCCCAAAAAGTTGACATAAGGTTAAGGTCTCATTTCTGACTTCCTCGCCACGGACAAAGCCGGTGGTTTTAAATTTAAATTTTGCTCCTGAACAGGCTGTTGCCAGTAAGTGATTGGAGTAGGCACCACCAAAAGTTACCAGGTGTTTTTTGTTTTGTTTTTCGGCTTCTAATAGTGAATATTTGAGTTTTCGCCATTTATTTCCTGATATGAAGGGATGGATCATGTCATCACGTTTCACAAAAACTTGAACGTTCTTCTTTTTAAACAAAGGGTTGAAAATCTCTTCTACTGGACTATTGATCTCTAAGTCAATCATTTAGGATTTTAAATTACTGTATTAATTTATTTGCCTAGACCAAATCCGATTCCACCATTAAAAGAATTGTATTCTGCCATGCTATATGATCCGTAAATCCTAAAGAAAGCCAGATTCAATTGAAATCCAATATTAGTTCTCAGGCCCTTAATATCAGTATGTTTTATATTTACCGGATTTGAATAATTGGTGTATGTTTTTTGTCCTAAAGGAGTTAGTCCGGTGATGATCGGGAAATTGCCTTTAATACCGCCATCAGTTTTTGCTTGATGGTATCCTAGACTTAAAAATGGGGTAAAAACTAGAATTCGTTTCGAGATTATTGCCTCTGCATTAATGCCTGAAAATTTTGCTTCAATTCTTTGATTTGTGAAATCCTGAACCTGAGAAGGGGATTCAGGTATGGCTCCCGTTGGCACTTTAACATCTAGAGGGGCTTCAAAAGTGAATTGGGTATATCCGGCAGCGAGTGCAATGTCTATTGGAAATAGCTTGTCGGTCATGCCGGAAATCAGTGGCAATAACTCAACCTTTAATCCCGCACCCATCATGCCAATGGTACCAATATCGCCACCTAAATTAATTTTAGGCGATGCTCTTAACAATAGTTCAATTCCCTTTGGTAGACCAATGGAACCCTGTATTTGCGGGGTTGGAATTAAATTATAGCCTGTCCCTTTTGGCATTGCAAAGGTTTCAATTGGCTGGTTAGCAGAATTATATATGCTCAAGGATGCACCTGCAGTTTTTGCACCTGCAAAGCTTGGGGTCATGGTTTGCGCCGGGTTGGTAGGCCTTACATTTGTAGAAAGTCCGATTTTTGTTAAATCAAATGTCTCATCTATTGGAGATACAACGGCACCTGTTACTCCTACGCGCAGGTCGAATCGGAATAAGTTTTTAGAATGGGCTGAATTACTCCAACCGCTATTTAATCCAACACCGAATCCTTTAAAAAGTGGTTTTAAATATGCTTGTGCGAGTATTTTGGCATCTGCAGGACTGGATTTTATTAAGCCCGA
This sequence comes from Daejeonella sp., assembly GCA_044231315.1. GTDB lineage: Bacteria > Bacteroidota > Bacteroidia > Sphingobacteriales > Sphingobacteriaceae > Daejeonella. Next base: position 8,068 of record JBIHZP010000045.1, read on the forward strand.
AACATCACTTTGTGAAAATGAAATGGTTGAAATGCTCAAAAATAACGCAAGCCCAAAGCATTTGATTAATGTATATTTTTTCATTTTAATCTATTTTAAGAGCCTAATTATTAGCTCAAGTTATAATTTTTCCTTAATCAAAT
>JBIHZP010000046.1:0-8205 GCA_044231315.1 Daejeonella sp.
CCTTCAAACACCATAGGCTGTGAAAGCGATTGAAGCATTAAATGTAAGTTTCCGAATTTATGAACCAGTGATTGCGAGAATATAAACTCCTCTCCTTTAGCTTTTTGCTGCATTATTCCGATGCGAATTTCATTGAATAAAATGCCATAAACCATTTTGCCTATCCACTGAAATAATTTTAAATCAGAAAGCCCACTTACAGCATCGTAACCAGATAAAAATGCCGTTTTGATTTCCTGTTCAAGAGGATCTATGATTTGTTTATTGATGTGGCTAGAACAGGGTAAATGCATGTGACCATAGGTCGACATGCTTTCATCCAAAAGCTTAAACTGCTTGTCGTGGAGCTCATATTCTTTCATGAGCCATTGTGGGAAAACAGGGATTTCTTCCTCCTTATCTTGAAGTTTTTCGCCACTTAAAAAGCAGTTTTGCTTACTAAAATTTAAGCGCTCGAAAGGTTTATAGATATCTATTGCCATGGCTAGCAAAGGTAGTAAACCGAATATTTTATTTTAGTGAAATGGTGTTTGTATTGTAATTTTTTCGAAAATTAATTCTAACAAGCCTATTCCCATGAAATGGAGCCCCTTTGCAGATTAAAAATTGAAAACCGTACTAATTAATATTCCCTTGTTGTTTTGAAATACATTTCTTCCTTCTACCTCTCTAGCTAGTTGCGCTATTTGATTCAAATATCCGCCTTCAATGCGTGTTTTTGAATTGAAACGGTATCCTAAAAGGACTCCAAGTCTGTTTTGATCAAAAACATTTTCATTCACATTTTTTCCAAAACCAATCAAAAGTTCATCGTAAACTGCTAAATAGGGGGTATTATCAGCCATTGTATTTCCTTTTAATGGCACTTGTACGCGAAACATATAGCGGAATCTGTTAGAAAAGATAAATTGATCTTCTTTACTCAATTGAGCCTTAGAATACCTACCAATAAATCTTTGTTCAAGCATGAACCTATGGCTAAGTTCAAAAGCTTTTACTTTATCCGTCAGGTTCACCATTTGCCATGAACGATGTTCTGTGAACTGCTTCCCTAAATTATTTAGTGGAATATCTCCGTAATTATAAGTTTCTGCTAAAGCATAACCTGCACGAACATTTAATTTAGGATTTACGCTATAATTAATGCCTAAACGCAAAAGGTTTTGCATGGGCTCCTTTATGAGCTCATCCCGTCGCCATTGAAACTCGGAGTTTATGGTCCAAACCTTATTCAATTTAATATTGGCCGAAAAGGCATACCATCCAATAGTATTGGGGTCACTAATTCTTGTATTTTGTGAAAATGATGGTATTCCAATGCTGGTTAGGATTAGCAATAGGACTAAGTTTTTCTGCATAACCTTGGGTTTCATATTTTTTTAAAGGTATTAAATAAAAAAAGGGGACATTTTTAAGCGCCCCCTTCCCCTAAAACATGGTTTTAATTTAAAACCAAGGTGTCTTCAAAAAACTCTACCTCTCCAGTAGTGATATCATGTGTGCCTCCAACGATACCAATTTGTCCGGATTCAATCATTTCTTTCAAAATGGGACTTCTTTCCATGATTGCTTTCACTGTACGTTTCACATTGATTGCTGAAACTTTTTCAACAAATTCAGAATTACTTGAGCTTCTATTTTCTTTTACTGTGTTTTCATCATCCACAGCAGGTCTGATTTTAGTTAAAAGGGCGGTTAAATTTCCCATTTCAACATGATCACATGCTCCTTTTACAGCTCCACATTTAGTGTGCCCCAATACTACGATGATTTTTGAACCAGCTACTTTACAGCCAAATTCCATGCTTCCTAAAATATCTTCGTTCAAGATATTACCTGCAATACGGACACTAAATACATCACCTAAACCCTGGTCAAATATTAATTCTGCTGAAGTTCTAGAATCAATACAGCTCAAGATTACTGCAAATGGATGCTGTCCGTCGGAAGTCTCGTTTGCTTGTTGTAATAAATTACGGTTTATCTTTAAATTGTTTACAAATCTTTTGTTACCATCCTTCAATAGTTCAAGAGCCTTTGCTGGTTTTATTGCGTCCTGTAATTCTTTTGTTAATGTTTTCATATCCTTAATTTTAATTAATTAATAACGGGTTCTATAAAATTGATGGTTTCTACTTTTATATTTTTTGTTTTCGCGTTCGTGCGATAATTGACAATCAGCTCGATAACATCATGTGCAATGGATTTAGATTTTGTACAATCAATAACTACCTTGGAATTTTCAGGAATCTCTTCTAACACTTTCAAAACACTTGCTTTGTTGAAAAACGAAACTTCCTCAGCTAGGGATAAGTGATACACTTTCTGACCCTCTTCTGTGCTTGTTCTTGTTTGCAAATGGTGCGAATTTCTATAGCTATGACGTAGTGTATAGAAAATTCCAAAAATTAATCCAATGGTGATTCCTTTAAGTAAATCTGTCAATAAAATTGCAAGAACGGTCGCTACAAATGGTATAAATTGTTCCCATCCTAATTTGTACATCTGCTTGAAAAGCTCAGGTTTCGCTAGTTTATAACCTACCATGATTAATATAGCTGCCAAACTTGCAAGTGGAATCATATTAAGTAATCCTGCGATTGTAATTGCACTGATTAATAAAAACACACCATGTAAAATTGCCGACATCTTGGTTTTTCCTCCAAATGATATATTGGCCGAGCTTCGTACAATTACTTGTGTAACAGGTAGACCTCCGATTAATCCCGACAAAATATTTCCTAAACCTTGTGCTTTTAGCTCTCTATTTGTTGGAGTAACTCTTTTGTATGGATCTAGTTTATCAGTTGCTTCTACACAAAGTAAGGTTTCCAAACTTGCTACAATGGCCATCACAATAGCAACTTTATAGATTTCTATATTGTTTAATTGTGTAAAATCAGGAAAAGTGAATTGAGTTAAAAACTGGGAGAAGTTTTCCGCAACAGGAAGTTGAACCACCTGATCTGCCGCCAGACTAAAATTTAAAATCCCATTTTGGAACATGTAGTTCATGATAATACCCAAGACAACCACTACAATTGGTCCTTGGATTAACTGGAATATTTTATGTTTTTTAGTCAGCACAGTATCCCAAAGAATTAAAATAACAAGAGAAATACCTGCAATTAATAATGCGCCAGGAGTTACCCATTCAAAGGCCTTTCCGAGTGCGGAAAAGGTATTTTCGCCGTCTGCCTGTAAAAATGAATCATCGCCTTGAGCATCTTTATCGTATCCTAAAGCATGTGGTATTTGCTTTAATACAATGAGGAGGCCGATACCTGTAAGCATGCCCTTGATTACTGATGATGGGAAGAAATAGGCAATAAAACCAGCTTTGGCAAATCCCATGGCTAACTGAATGAACCCGGCAATCACTACCGCAAGTAAAAATGCTGGCCATGAACCCAATGTGGCAATGGATGTAAGAACAATAACAGCTAATCCCGCTGCTGGTCCGCTAACTCCAAGTGCTGATCCGCTGGCCATACCAACAATGATACCACCAATAATTCCTGCAATTATTCCCGAAAACAGTGGCGCTCCCGATGCAAGGGCAATTCCTAGACATAGTGGAACGGCCACGAAAAACACGACTATACTCGCTGGGAGGTCGCTTTTAAGTTCCTTAAACATGTTTTTTGATTCCATTTTCTATTTTTTCTTTTATAAACAATAATACAAAGATAGTATCATTATTTAAAATGATAGTAATACTATCTCATTTAATTGTAAAACTTTTATCTACTTTTGTTAATCCGAAATAATTGAATGCACTTTGTATTCAGAAATAAAAGACGATCCTATGGAATTACAGCTTCAGATAAAAATGAACGAAAAGTTATTTGTTCGCAACCCTGAGCAGACAGATCTTGGCCGAAAAATTATACAAAATAGTATCCAGCTGATCCATGAAAACGGTTTTGAGTCTTTTACTTTTAAAAAACTTGCCGAAGTAATAGGCTCAACCGAGGCGGGTATTTACCGTTATTTTGAAAATAAACATCGGTTATTGATTTACCTTACGGCTTGGTATTGGAGCTGGCTAGAGTTTCGCGTTACTTTTCATCTGAACAATATTTCTGATCCTGCCATCAAACTGAAAAAACTCATTCAGCTTTTGGCCTCCAATGTAGTGGATGATGATACGACGCTGTATGTAAACGAAAGTTTGCTTCATCAAATTATTATTGCCGAGGGTTCAAAGGCTTATCTTACTAAACATGTTTCTGAGGACAATAAAGACCAATTATTTAAACCCTATAAGGATCTTTGTTCTTTAATTTCGGCCATTATTTTGGAATATAGTCCGGCCTATACCCATCCACGTTCACTTGCCACCACCATTATTGAAATGGCTCATTTACAAGTCTTTTTTATGCACCATTTACCATCGCTAACCGATTTCGCCAATAGCAAAGATGAGCAATTGGTGGTTCAGTTTTTGGAAGATCTTGTCTTTTCTAGCATTCGTTAAGGATTATCGCTTTTAATAAAACCTTATTTTTTCGGAAATGAATAGGTTTTAAAGGAATATAATTCCTTTATTAATGCTAGTCACTGCTATAAATTTCGTTATTTCGTGTATTAATTTTAGAATATGAAGATCAGTTATAAACCATTTGAGCTTAATTTAAGGCATCCTTTTACCATTGCTAAATTTTCTCGTACATCCACCCCAATCATGTTGATGGAAATTAGTCACGAGGGTTATATCGGTTACGGGGAGGCTTCGATGGTGCCTTATATGGGTGAAAATATAGAATCTGCCACTGCATTTATGTCAAAAGTGGATATTTCCTGGTTAAAAGCTCCTTTTGATTTTGATGAAGTGATTGCTTATCTCGATTGTATTGCTCCCGGCAATCCGAATATTAAAGCTGCCATTGATATAGCTTTACACGATCTGCGTGGGAAGATTGAACAAAAACCTTGTTATCAATATTTTGGTGCTGATCCTTCAAAAATGCCTCCTACATCTTATACGCTCGGTATTGACACCCCAGAAGTGCTCCTAGAAAAAATAAAGGCAGGTGAAGATTGCCATATTATCAAGGTGAAATTGGGTAGAGATAATGATAAGGAATTAATTAACACCATTCGCTCCGCGACGGATAAACCGCTTTTTGTGGATGCGAATCAGGGCTGGACGGATAAGCAGCAGGGACTTGACATGGTATGTTGGTTGCATGAGCAAGGCGTAGTTTTAATTGAGCAGCCGATGCCAAAAGAAGACCTTGATTCAAATGCTTGGATCACTGAACGTAGTCCCGTAGCCATTGTTGGCGATGAGTCCGTTCAACGATTTGATGATGTTCAAAAGGCGCAAGGCGTTTATCATGCCATCAACATGAAGCTGATGAAAAGTGCCGGAATGCATGAGGGTTATCGTATGATTATGAAGGCTAAGGAGCTCGGACTAAAAACAATGGTGGGTTGTATGAGTGAAACTAGCTGCGGAACTTTAGCGGCTGCTGCTTTGGCGCCGCTTTGTGATTGGGTTGACCTCGACGGACCATTCTTAACGAGTAACAATCCCTTTAAAGATCCAGAATTTAAGGATGGAAGATGGGTATTGAGTGATTTACCGGGTTTGGGACTTATTAAACCGTAATAATTAGCTCTTTTTTGTCAGGCTTTTCACACTCTTAACGAGCCTGAATTTAAGATAAATGAGCATACCCAATGGTGGCACTCCTGCAAAAACGTATAAATAATACTTGTTTTTAAAAGACCAGGCCAAAGAAATCACCACCACAATTATGGCGATGTTCAGGAAAATATTGAATAAGATTTTTTTGAGCATGGTAAATTAATAAACCGGCATATCTGGCTCAAATTCTGCCTTCCAAGCAAGAATTCCACCTTTTAAATTATACAGATTCGTAAATCCTAATTGTTGTTCTAGTTGGTTTACAGCAGCTGCACTTCTCGCTCCACTTCTGCATTGCATAATTACGGGCTTATCTTTGCTTATCTGATCCGCCTCTAATAATAGTCCCGCAAGCGGAATATTTAAACCACTCAGATTAGACATTTCATACTCAAAAGTCTCACGTACATCAATCAACTGGAAATCTTCCTTGTTGTCGATCTTCTTTTTTAGGTCCTGTACAGTTATTTCGTTCATGGCTTATAAATAATAGTAAAGTTACGGATTTATGAAATATTAAAACAGATTGTATTCATTTTTTAATTTGATACGCTTGCTACCCTCGACACTTTCCGTAGAATTTAGCGTAGCGGTTCTACAGATTAATATGCACCTCTGGTCGGTGTTGCCACCGTACCAGTCTCAAGAGTCTCTAGCCTCGACCTTATTACTCCTCTGGTTGCTGTTCTCCGTATCCCTTATGGGATTCAAATGTTTGGTAAAATGATTTATTAAATGTTTTTATTGAGATATAATTGCTTATTCTTTTAAAATTTAACCAAGAATTAATTTTATATATTTATAAAAATAATTGCCAAATAAAAATTGAAACATGGAAAGAATCATGACTGTATTAATAAAATATAAATCTTGGGTACTGGCTATCGTGTTTATTGGCACTTTACAAATTGTATTCGCCTTACCATGGCTTTCTTCTAAACAAAAATTTTTAGTGATTTTTACTTTTGTAACTATCGGAACATTTTTCAGGCTTTACAAATCAATTAAATCAAGAAATACATTAGTAATAGTTGTTGATATCCTTTTTTCGATTATTATCTCTTACTGTCTGTTCATATTTCTACAACGTTATTAATAATTAACCACTGACCCTAGAATTTAGCGTAGCGCTTCTAAGGATTAATATGCACCTCTGGTCGGTGTTGTCACCGTACCAGGCTCAAGAGTCTTCAGCCTCGTCCTTATTACTCCTCCGGTGGGTGTTATACCAGCACCAGCCTCATATTTTCCCATATTTTCTATCCATTATCAGCTTTTTGACTTACCTTCGAGAATCTTCACAAGTTCAATTTTGTTTAGATTTTATAAAATATTGAATATCAATCGAATAGATACATGAAAAATTTATACTTCGCTTTTATTGCCCTTTTATTTTTGTCCTCTTGTGCAGTCCAAAAACCAGAGAAATTAATTAAGGAAGCCGATGTTGCCCGCTTAATTAAAACGCTTTCTTCGGATGAAATGGAGGGTAGAGCTACTTTTACTCCCGGTATTGATAAGGCGGCTAAATTTATTGAAAATGAATTCCGAGAAATTGGTCTCCAGCCTTTGGATGTACACATGGACTATCGTCAAGATTTTAGTGTAAAAAGAATCAAAGCTGGTCAAATTGAGGCTCTAGTTAATGGAAAGACTATTGAACAGCAAAATGTTTTTGCGGTTTCAGATCGCTCAAGTTTTGAACTCAATCACCAAGCAGAAAATAAGGTTTTCCGTATTGCGGCAGGGGAGCAGTTTATGCAACGCTACCGTGAAATTATTGGCATGAAAACTATGGCATTAGTTCTTGTTGATAATCAGCATGCTGTAGTATTTAAGCGTTTAAAAGATAATTCGGCTAGGGGGCGCGTTGTTGAAAATGTGAATGAATCGGCTGCCTTAGTATTCGTTTTAGGTGAGACCGACGCAAATTCCTTTAATATAAAAGCGAACAATATCATTGAAGATCTTTCCTTATTTAATGTAGCGGGAATGATTCCAGGAAAGTCAAAACCAAAGGAATTGGTGTTAATTTCTGCTCACTATGATCATTTAGGAATTGTAAAAGCTGTTGATGGGGATGCCATAGCAAACGGTGCTGATGATGACGCATCAGGAACAACAGCGGTTATTTCTTTAGCTAAATATTATAAAAAGCTGAATAATAATGAGCGTACCTTAGTATTTGTGGCCTTTACAGCCGAAGAAATTGGTGGTTTTGGCGCAAGATACTTTTCATCCCAGTTAAACCCCGATGAGGTAGTGGCCATGTTTAACATCGAAATGATTGGTAAAGAGTCGAAATTTGGTAAAAATGCCGCTTTTATTACGGGTTATGAAAAATCAGATTTTGGTGAGATACTTCAGAAAAACTTAGTGGGGACTGATTTTAAATTTCATCCGGATCCCTATCCAAGTCAGAACTTATTTTACCGTAGTGATAATGCGACACTTGCAGCACTGGGCGTTCCGGCACATACCATCTCCACAGATCAAATTGACACCGACAAATTTTACCATACGGTTAATGATGAATTTGAAACGCTTGA
>JBIHZP010000047.1:0-8177 GCA_044231315.1 Daejeonella sp.
CTTATGTGAATTCAAAATTTATAGTTCCGATACTGTTCATCGGACTTTTCATTGCTTTTAAAGATCAGATTTTAGGATTATTTGAATATAATGGCGACTGGCATGTTTATAAGGATAAACTCCCCTATTTCTTATTTATTCTGGCAGCAATAATCATGTCTGTGCTGTCATTCATGAAAAGCTTATCGCTAATTCCAGTTTTGGGAATGTTAAGTTGCTTATACCTCATGACCGAATTGGGCTATACCAACTGGCTGAGATTTCTACTATGGCTGGGATTGGGATTGATCATTTACTTTTCTTATTCCTATCACAAAAGCAACCTGAATAAATAAATTATTTTTTAATTAATAACTCTAAAATTAAGACGATGCAACATATTGTATCGTCTTAATTTTTAGGAATAATTCTATTAATACTTTCCAATAAACAGAACGCTATTTTTGTAACATTAACATGTTTTAACATTCAAGACAATTTATTTAGCTAAAAAAGAATCTATTTTTGAATGCTAATGCTTAGCTATATTTTGTATTAATTCGTTTATTTATTAATAGCTAATAAACAATTTCATATTCAATAAAATACCCCCTTTTTTGATATAAATAATTAATAATAATCATTTAATGAAAGTATTTACTCTATTCATACTTATTGGTTTCAGTTCACTCTTTGCATTTTCGCAACCTAAATACACAATAAAAGGATCGGTTATGGATACCGTCTCAGGTGTGCCTTTAGTAAACACAAGTATCACTGTTTTAAATGCAAAAGATTCTACATTGGTAAAATTTGGACGTGCCACAAGCAGCGGTAGTTTTATTTTAAATAACCTTAAATCCGGCCAATTTATACTTTTAGTTAGCTACCCTGAGTATGCAGATTATGTTGAAAGCTTTAAGTTAGATAGCATCAAATCGGAAAAAGATTTCGGCAAGCTTAAAATGATTTTAAAAGCAAGACTTTTAGAAGAAGTAATTGTTAAAGGGAAGGCCGCCCAAATGACTATTAAGGGAGACACAACTGAGTTTAATGCTGCTGCTTTTAATATTGAAGCCAACTCAAAGGTTGAAGATTTACTTAAGCAATTGCCAGGAATACAAGTAGATAGAGATGGAAATATTACCGCACACGGTCAGAAGATAAATAAGGTATTGGTTGATGGTGAAGAATTTTTTGGTGATGACCCTACCCTAGTCACAAAAAATATTCGTGGCGACATGGTAGATAAGGTGCAGTTATTTGATAAGAAGAGTGACCAAGCTACATTTACCGGAATAGATGATGGCGAACGTACTAAGACCATCAATATCAAATTAAAAGAAGGTAAAAAGCAGGGATATTTTGGTAAAGTGGATGTCGGTTCAGGAAGTGATAAATTTTATCAGGGACAGGCAATGCTCAATGTTTTCAAAGAAAAACAGAAATTTTCTGCCTATGGCACATTAGCAAATACAGCAAAAACAGGATTAGGCTGGGAAGAAAATAGCAAATTTGGCAATTCAAATATGCAAGTAGTTGAGGGTGGAATCTGGTTTCTTTCAGGAGGTGACGACTTCCTTGATTCATTTGATGGAAGATTTAGCGGAGAAGGAATCCCAACAACTCGGAGTGGCGGACTTCATTATGATAATAAATGGAAAGATGATAAATATTCCATCAATCTAAACTATAAAACAGGTTCGATTAATGTTTCGGGAGATAAAAATTCATTAAATCAAAACAATCTGCCAACGGGCATTATCAATAATAATTCGAATCAAGATTTTGATAATACCATGTTCAGACAAAAATTAGATGCCATATTTACAGTAAAGCTGGATACTACTTCTGATTTGAAAATAACAATTGACGGCACTATAAAAAACAGTCAGACCAATACTAATTTTCTTTCCTCGGGATTTAGAGAGAATGGCATATCAATCAATAATACTAATAGGACACTAAGCAATGATGCGGATCAAAAACTATTCAATAGCAGCGTTTTATGGACTAAAAAACTAAAAAAGAAGGGACGTACCTTATCACTTTCATTTGGTCAAAATTATGATGAAGACGATGCTACAGGCTTTTTATACTCCAAAAACAATTTCTTCAATAGTTTGGGCTCAATTGATAGCACTCAGATAGTCGACCAGTACAAGACTAATTTCAGTAAAAATTCGGGCTTCAATTCTAATATTAGCTACTCAGAACCACTTTCAAAATCACTGTCTATTGTTTTTAATTATGGATTAAACTTAAACAATAGTATTTCTGATAGAAAATCATTCAATAAATCACAAAATGGGAAATTTGATATTCTAGATACTGAGTTTAGTAATGATTTCAAGCTCAATCAAACATCCAACCTTACAGGAGCAATATTCAATTTAAAAAAGGGTAAAAACATTATCAATTTTGGAACTCGCTTAAGTGCTGTAGATTTTAAACAAACTGACCAAAGTACGGGAAACATTTTTCAACGGGATTTTATTAATTGGTTGCCCCAAGCATCTTTCAAACATACTTTTTCAAGTCAAAAATCTTTTGAATTTCGTTATAATGGATCAACAAATCAGCCAACACTAAATCAAATACAACCCATTAAGGTAAATACAGATCCATTAAATATTGTTTTGGGAAATCCTAATTTAAAACCTTCATTTAATAATCGTTTAAACATGTATTATCATTCATACAAGGTGCTAAGCGATCAATCGATTTATTTTAGTGGAGGTTATTCATTTGTTAATCAAGCAATTGTAAACAATACAATTACCGATGCTGCTGGAAAAAGCACATTTCAAGCAAGTAATCTGAAGGGTAAAAGTCCAAGGAATTTAAGTTTATATGCAGATTATAATCAAAAAATTCCAGGTACAGAGTTTAATGTTGGAATTAATTTAAATACCAATTTTAATACCTATTTCAATTTAATCAATAATGTTTTAAATAAAACAAGGTCGAATACTATCAATCCAGGACTTTCAATATCAAGACGAGTGGAGAAAAAAATAGAGTTATACTTTAATATTGGTCCTGAATATATTACCAATGAATCATCCTTGCAAAAACAAATCAATAATAGTGGTTGGGGTGCTAATTCATGGTTTGAACTTGCACTATTCTTACCCAATAAATTCAAAATTAATTCTCATGCAGAATATAAGTATCAGCAAAAAACTCAATCCTTCACGCAAGACTTTAATCGCTTAATTTGGAATACAGATATTTCTAGAAGCTTTTTGAAGGATGAAAGCTTAAAATTAACGCTAAGTGCCAACGATTTATTAAATCAAAACACTGGATTTGACCGATTTGCGAATGGCAATATGTTTGGTCAGAATAGCTATACCACTATAAAAAGATTTTTCATGTTTTCACTTTCCTACGATTTAAATCAAATGGGTGGTGGTTCTAAAAAATAACAAGATGATATATAAAAAACCTCTATTTTCAATCCTTATCCTGATGCTAATTCTAGCAAATTCAGCATTTGGTCAACATGCACGATTCACCACTGAAGGTTCAATAGAATTTGAAAAGAGCGTGAATATGCATGCGCTGATTAAAAAGAACATGAATAAGGATAATGAGTTTTATTATGTGCCTGCCTTTGAGGAATTCAAAAAAACTCAAGCTCAATTTAAGGTTTTAAAAAGTATGCTTGCCTTTAGTAAAGACAAAACTTTATTTACCCCCGAACCAGTAGATGTAAGTGCACGTACTTGGTTCAGTGACATTCCAGCATCAACTCAAAATAATATCATTTACACTGACCTTAGTTCAGGTACAAGTGTTGTTCAAAAATCTGTTTTTGAGGAAGTCTTCTTAGTTTCTGATAGCACTCGAAAAATTACCTGGAAAATCACTTCAGAAACACGTGAAATTGCTGGTTATAATTGCCGCAGAGCTAATGCGATAATTATGGATTCAATTTATGTTGTTGCTTTTTATACGGATGAGATTCCTGTATCTGGCGGACCAGAATCATTTACAGGATTGCCTGGAATGATTTTAGGGCTAGCTATGCCTTATGAAAACATAAGTTGGTTTGCTAAACAAGTGTTTGATAAACCCATCGCAGCGGGTGCTATCATAGCTCCTAAGAAAGGTAAGCCGATTGATAATAAAGGTCTGCTAGCAACTCTGACCAAAGCAATGAAAAGCTTGGGAACCTATGCCCAAAATTCATTAAAATCCTTTTTACTTTAATTTATATTTTTCGGGATTTACAAATTGTTTATAAATGAAAAAAGACGCATCAAGCGTCTTTTTGTGTTGGATAACAATATATTTAAGTCAGTCGAGTTAACTCACTCGTATCCTGACTAGAAATCATTAATGGCACCCTTTCAACAGTCACGAAGCTGACATCAAGGCCAAATCCCCGCTCTTCAGAAAGTGAAAACTTCTTCAGAATAAAATAATAATCCATGATAAACTTATCCCAAAAGCTCAACACATTTGATTTGGATAAAACTTTCTCTAGCACAACAAATCTGAAATCGCCAATAATTTTATATTTATTTAGAGAAGTATATTTACTAGTGATATCCACCTCGCTATTTTTAACGAGATCTTCCACTACTTTTCTAAACAATACATTTATCTGTTGCTCCACACGGAAACCCAGCTTAAAATCAATCCGGATGAGCTTATTTGGAATTAACGCCTCCACCTTATAATCTCTTGTAAAAGGCTCATCCGTAACGTCCACATGAACTATCCAATAAACATCTGCCCTTTTGGGCTGTTTCTGAAGAATAGAATACATAATCTTAGATTCTATTTCAGAATTAAAGTTTGAACTCGTTAGGTAAACCAGTTGAGATGCATATTTAGGAACCGATTCATCTTCGCTTAACTCGGTAAGGATTGGGTAGTAGGAGTCAATCTCGACAAATTTCACGAAACGGTTTTTAATTTTTCGTGCTGAATACCAAGCCCACATTACCGAAAGCAACAAAGAGGCCAACAATAAGGTAAACCATCCACCATGAAGAAATTTAGCCATATTGGCCACTAAGAATGCTAATTCTATCAATCCATAAACGGTGACAAATAAGATAATTAGATAATTGGGGAACTTCTTGCGCTTTAAGAATACAGCTACAAGAATAGTGGTCATTAAAAAGGTAAGGTTAATTGCTAAACCATAGGCACCTTCCATATTTTGAGATTCGCGGAATACTAACACCACAATTACACATCCTATCCACAATAAAATATTGATGGAAGGAACATATAATTGTCCCTTTTGGTTACTAGGATAATTAATTTTAACCTTAGGCCATAAATTTAATCTCACAGCTTCGGATATGAGGGTAAAGGATCCAGAAATCATCGCCTGACTGGCAATAATCGCAGCTGCTGTAGCTATACTGATTCCGGCAATTAGGAACCACTCGGGCATAATGCTAAAAAATGGATTATCTCCAGGATTTAGCGTACTTCCTTGATGCTGCCACAGCCATACTCCTTGTCCGAAATAGTTTAAAAGCAAGCATAATTTTACATAAATCCAGCTAATTCGAATGTTCGGGCGACCGCAATGCCCTAAATCAGAATATAAGGCCTCTGCTCCTGTGGTACAAAGAAAAACGGCGCCGAGTATAAATAAAGCACTTGGATTAGTTGATAACAAAGCGTAGGCATAGTATGGATTTACAGCTTTAAGAATTTCAGGAAACTGAGAAAGGTAGAAACTACCTAAGACTGCCATCATCGTAAACCAAACAAACATGATTGGTCCGAATGCCTTTCCAACAATAAAAGTTCCAAATTGCTGTATTAAAAACAATAAAGAAATAATTGCAATTACAATTGGAACAGTCGGAATATCTTTATAAAAGATTCGCAAACCCTCAATGGCCGCAGAAACTGTAATTGGTGGAGTAATCATGCCATCCGCGAGTAGAGCTGAGCCTCCAATCATGGCAGGAATAACGAGCCATTTACCCTTTTTCTTGACCAATGAATAAAGAGAAAGTATTCCACCTTCACCTTTATTATCAGCCCTCAAAGTAATAATTACGTACTTTATGGTGGTTTGTAAGGTTAATGTCCAAAAAATACAAGACAAGCCACCTAATATTAAGTCAGTAGTGATAATTCGATCCGAGATAATTGCTTTAAATACATAAAGTGGTGAAGTTCCAATATCACCATAAATAATACCTAAACTAATTAATAAACCTGCTGCAGATAGCTTGTGGAGATTTTTAGTATTCGACACTTTAATTCAATTTTGGCATAAAAGTACATCTAAAAAATAATTTTACAACTGTATGAATAATAGATTGATTTTCAATCATTTTTTTTATAAATTTAATCGAATTTATTTATTCGGAAAAACACAGAAATAATAAGTTAAATTTTGTTAAAAAAGGGTTAAATACTCGTTAAAAAGCTAAAAATGGATTACCTTTACACTTTAGAACATTCTTGCGTATGATAAACGTCTACTTGCGAACTTTTGTTGCATCTATTGTCTTAACCTTATTGGTTGGGTCAAATAGCTATGCATACAAATTTTCTCATGTTCCAAGACCGGATTCTACCAAAGCAAAGCAAAAGGTATCTACTAAAATTACTGATACAAGGCTAAATAAGCCAGCCTATTTAAAAAATGGTGTAAAAGTTAATTTTATTCCTTTTAACCCAGTTAAAGATAGTTTCTTTGGAAACACAAAAATTATGGGAGCCTCAAAAGCAGCTTTCAATGATAAGGTTCTAAATAATGTTAAAGTCTACCCTAATCCCATTTCTGATCAATTAAACTTGAGTTTTAACGTTAGTAAAGAGTCTACAGTGACGGTAAAAATTATGGATGTGCTTGGAAATGAGATTACTACCCTTCTATCCGAACGTATCGCAGCCGGCGATCAAAACAAACCTTTTCAAATTGCCTCCAGAATTACCAGTGGTTTCTATTTTATTCGTGTGAGTGTTGGATCTGAAGTGATCACAAAAAGAATCTCCGTACTTTAATTAATATTTCATCTTCTTTTTGTTGCGTATTTTTATATTCGCAGTATGAAAATAATTGCCATTGGCCGTAATTACGCCGAACATGCCAAAGAATTAAACAATCCTGTCCCAAGTGTGCCCGTGATATTCATGAAACCCGACACGGCAATCTTAAAGGATAACAAACCTTTTTACCATCCTGAGTTTTCAAGCGATATTCATCATGAAATAGAGCTCGTACTTAAGATATCAAAGGAGGGAAAACACATCGCTGAAAAATTTGCAGGAAATTATTTTGAAGAAATTGGATTAGGCATTGACTTTACTGCTCGAGATATTCAACAAAGGCATAAAGAAAAAGGACTTCCTTGGGAATTGGCAAAAGCATTCGACAACTCTGCGCCCATCAGCAAATTTATACCAAAATCAAATTTTAAAGACCTAAACTCATTAAATATCAGGCTTGACCTCAATGGGAAAACCGTGCAAAGTGGAAACACGAAGGATTTACTATTTTCTTATGAGTATATCATAGCCTTTGTTTCTAAATACATCACCTTAAAAAAAGGAGACCTCATATTTACAGGCACCCCACAAGGGGTTGGAAAAGTTTCTATTGGCGATCATTTGGCAGGCTATTTGGAAGATGAGAAATTATTGGATTTTGATATCCGATAATAATAAAAAGATGATTAAACTATCACTAAGCATTCTATTTTTGTTCATCTCCAACTTGGCTATTGGTCAGATTGAACAAAATAAGTACCCACAAAACTATTTTAGAGAAACTCTTGATCTCCCTCCAATTATTTCAGGAAATTTTGGAGAAATACGATCGAATCATTTTCACTCGGGACTAGATTTCAAAACGAATCAAAGGGAAGGTTACCCCGTATACGCTGTTGCAGACGGCTTTATATCGAGAATAAGGGTGCAAATTGGTGGTGGCGGAAATGCGCTATATGTAAACCATCCAAATGGCTTCACCTCTGTTTTTATGCATTTAAGAAACTTTAACGAACGAACAAGCCAAGTGTTAAAGTCGCACCAATATAAAAACGAGAAATTCGATGTCGATTTTCCACTTTTACCACTCGAAATTCCAATTAAAAAAGGCGAAATAATTGCCTATTCAGGAAATACAGGCGGCTCAAGCGGACCGCATCTCCATTTTGAGCTACGCGATACCCAAACTGAAGAAACAATTAATCCTCAATTATTTG
>JBIHZP010000048.1:0-8147 GCA_044231315.1 Daejeonella sp.
TTCGCCACAATTGGCATTCTCCTACCCGTTCCAAATGCCTTTGGTGAAACTCTAAGTATTGGAGGAGCCTGCTTTCGCTTAAATTCGGCCATATTCACCATTCTAACGATTCTCTTGACCATTGCTTCTTCAAAACCCATTGAAATTAGTTCGGAGGAACTCTTTTTAAGCTCGATGTATTGGAAAAGCATTGCATCTAGCACCTCATAATCCGGCAAAGAATCTGAATCTTTTTGTCCCGGGCGTAACTCAGCAGAAGGAGGCTTCACGATGCTATTTTGAGGAATAATTTCCTTATTTCTATTGATATAATGAGCTAATTTATAAACTTGGGTTTTGTATACATCTCCTAATACAGAAATTGCTCCGGCCATATCGCCATATAAAGTGCCATAGCCAACAGCGCACTCACTTTTATTGGATGTATTAAGCAGAATATAACCAAATTTATTCGACATGGCCATGAGCACAATACCTCTACTGCGTGCTTGAATATTTTCTTCGGCTACATTGAAAGGAAGGTCCATAAAGGCTGGCTTCATCATAATATCAAATGCAGCTGTCGCTTCCTTTATAGAAATAATTTCGTGTTTGCAGCCCAGGTTTTCAACCAGATCTAAGGCATCCTGTATGGAGTGGTCACTAGAGAACTCGGAAGGCATCAAAACTGCCATAACATTCTTGGCACCAAGAGCCTCGGCAGCAAGGGCACAAACAAGGGCAGAGTCGATTCCACCGGAAAGACCTAAAATAGCCTTCGAAAATCCAGATTTAACGAAATAATCCTTGATTCCAAGAACTAGGGCATCATGAATTTGCTCAATATCATTATGTGGATTGTGAATGATGGATTTTTGTCCTACTATTTTCCTGCCTTCGAGGGTGTAAAATTTAAGACTTTCTTGGAAATACGGCAATTCATCAAGCAGGGAGCCATCTTGATCAAAGACCAGGGATCCACCATCAAAAATAATTTCAGTTTGAGCACCGATCTGATTGACATACAATAATGGAATTTTATACTTCCGACAATTATCACCCAATATTTGCACCCTTTCTTCATCGTGATTATAGGCGAAAGGAGAAGCTGCAATATTAATCATGACATCTGGATTTTCCTTTATTAGCTCATCCATTGGAGAAATAACGTACATTGGGTTATCATTGATATTCCAAAGATCTTCACAAATAGTTAGGGCAATTTTATGCCCTTTAAACTCGATACAATTAAAATTTACGGCAGGTTCAAAATAGCGGTATTCATCAAAAACATCGTAATTTGGAAGTAGCGCCTTATTTACAATGGCCTTCACTTTTCCATCCTCAATAAAATAGGCAGAATTATACAAATCCTTCCCCTTAATTTCAGGGTTAGGAGTTGGGAGTCCGATGATGCAGGCAATACCCATACATGCTGCCGCAATCTTTTCAGCCGAACCTTCACATTGAATGATAAATTCAGAAAAATCCAAAAAATCACATGGAGAGTAGCCACAAACAGATAGTTCGGCAAATACAACTAAATCAGCACCTTGCGCTTTGGCAGATTGAATCGTATCAATTATTTTGGATCTATTGAATTCTAAGTCCCCAATTATGTAATTAAGTTGCGCAAGGCCAATTTTCATAGTAAAATTCGTTAAAACTAATTGCTAAAATAGGAAGAGTTATTTAACACGCTAAACAACAAAATATCTCTTCATTTTCATAATTTAGCAATTTATCTTTAATTATGATTCGAGCGCAAATTTACCTGTTTTTTTTAATATGCCTGCTGATGCTGTCTTGCAATAATAAAAAGACTCCTGACATCAGCAAAATCAATCTAAACACTAAAATTGAACGATTTGACAAAGATTTTGGAACCTTGAACCCAAATGATATTTCAAAAAAAGCGCCCAACTTAAGAGAAAAATACACTTGGTTTTACGATGATTATATGGAGAAAATAATCCTTGTAGGTGCAGCGAGCGATACAGGGCATTATTCCAACATAAGAATAATCCTTCAAAACCCAGATTATTTGGAGCTCAAAAGCACTGCCAACAAAACTTTCCCTGATCTTAAAGAACAAGAGTTGGAGATTAATCAGGCCTTTAAATACATCAAATACTATTACCCAAAGCAGAAATTACCCCGTTTAATAAGTTTTATATCAGGATTTGCCGTGCAAACTCCAATTGGTAACGACTATATTGGAATTGGACTTGATATGTTCCTCGGAAAAAATGGCGAACGATTTTACCCTGCATTAAGGGAAAGCATACCTGCTTACATTGCCCGTCGATTCAACCCAGACAATATCTGTCCACGGGTTGTAGAAACCTTCATTCGCGAAGATCTTTTCCCTGAAAAAGACAGTGATCGTAATTTATTAAGCAAGATGATTTACAACGGGAAAATTCTTTACCTGATGGACGCTGTGATGCCTGAAACAAGTGATACACTTAAAATTGGATATACTCAAAGGCAACTCGACTGGTGCGATGAAAATGAAGCTGGAATCTGGGCTTATTTTCTAGATAACGATCTTTTATTTGAATCGGATTACTTGAAGATACAGAAATATTTGGCTGAGGCTCCTTTCACTCCAGGCATTGGTGAAAAATCAGAGTCGGCACCCAAGCTGGGTATATGGACTGGCTGGCAAATTGTAAAAAAATACATGGATAAAAACCCAGACGTTAGCTTACAGCAATTGATGCTAGAAAGCGATTCCCAAAAGATACTAAGCCTTTCGAAATATAAACCTCGATAGCCCTCCGAAAGAAAATTGAATCTGATTTGGATAAATTTTAAAACAGAAAAAGGCTCATAACCACTAGGATATGAGCCTTTTTTTATGAAGTTGAATTTACTTTAATATTTTTAGAACTGATCTTAAACAGATTACTGCACCTGCAACCCAAAGCACATTTGAAACAAGGCTAATCATTGGCCAAGAGCCTGTAAAACGAAGAAAAATACCAGTTAAGCCAATTACAATACCAACTATAATAGTGGCGTAATGAGCCGGATTATTTGCTTCGGCAGTGGCGTTATTTTTATTTAAAGAATTTTCCATTTCGGTTTTTTTAAGAAATATAAATCTACAAAAAATGTATTAAAATTTAATTATCCATTAGATAAAGCTGCCGCACCACTCACAATTTCTGTTAATTCAGTTGTAATTGCTGCTTGTCTTGCTTGGTTATAGGATAACTTGAGGGCCTTCAATAGATCACCTGCATTTTCTGTAGCTTTATCCATAGCAGTCATACGAGCACCATGCTCAGAGGCATGAGAATCCAATACCGCTTTGAATACTTGCGTTTTAATTGATTTGGGAATTAACTGCTCCACAATTTCCTCTTGTGAAGGTTCCAACACATAATCAGTTTGAGAAGCACTCAAATTTGACTGATCAGATTTAGGCACAGGCAGTAATTGCTCTGTAGTAAGAATTTGTACTGCGGCATTTCTAAATTGATTGTAAACCAGCTCCACACGGTCGTATTCACCTTTCTCAAAACCTACCATTACAGTCTCAGTAATTTTCGAAGTGTTTTCGAAGCTTAGATCAGCGTAAAGCTCGTTATTATTGCCAATTACATTGTATTTACGCTTTTCGTAAAAGTCTTGAACTTTTTTACCGATAGCAACAATATGTACATTACCTTGACGAAACTGATCAGCATATTTATTGGCAATCAGGTTATTCGTGGTTTTAATCACATTCATATTGAATGCACCTGCCAATCCGCGATTGGAAGAAACAGCAATAATCAGCACTTTATTTGGCTCACGATCCTGAGTAAAAGGAGAGTTTGATTCATCCATACTAGCGGATAAATTAGCTAAAATATCTCTCATTTTATTCGCATACGGACGCAACTGAACAATTGCGCTAGTAGCTCTCTTCAACTTAGCTGCAGAAACCATTTTCATGGCCTTGGTAATCTGCTGCGTTGAACTGACAGATGCGATACGATTTCTTACTTCTTTTAAATTTGCCATTTTATTAAAATGTGAGATTGGAGATGTGAGATGTGAGACAAGAGACGAATCTACTTTCTAATATCTCATATCTATTATCTCATATCTATTATCTCAATTAATATTTACCACTCAGCTCCTTAGCTACTGTTTCAAGCACAGATGTAATGCTATCATCCAATTTACCAGCTTTTAGGCCTTGTAAAACTTCAGGATGACGTTGCTCAATCTGTTGGATAAACTCATGTTCGAATTCTTTTACCTTGTTTACAGGTACGTTTCTCATTAAGTTTTTAGTTCCGATATATAAAATAGCTACTTGCTTTTCAACTGTTTCCGGTGAAAACTGCGCTTGCTTTAATAATTCAACGTTACGAGCACCTTTATCAAGTACTGATTTAGTTGCTGCATCAAGATCAGAACCGAATTTAGAGAAAGCCTCTAATTCACGATATTGAGCTTGATCAAGCTTAAGCGTACCGGCAACTTTCTTCATCGACTTAATTTGCGCGTTACCACCTACACGTGATACCGAAATACCCACGTTGATAGCGGGACGAACACCTGCATTAAATAAGTTAGACTCCAAGAATATCTGTCCATCGGTGATTGAAATCACGTTAGTTGGGATATACGCCGAAACGTCACCTGCCTGAGTTTCAATAATTGGCAAGGCTGTTAATGAGCCACCACCTTTTACGATATGCTTAATTGATTCCGGAAGATCATTCATCGCCTGAGCGATAGAATCGTTCTGGTTAATTTTTGCGGCACGCTCTAGCAAGCGACTGTGAAGGTAGAATACGTCACCTGGATAAGCCTCGCGACCTGGAGGACGACGTAGAAGTAAAGATACCTCACGGTAAGAAACAGCTTGCTTAGAAAGATCATCATAAACAATTAACGCTGGTCTACCCGTATCACGGAAAAACTCACCGATAGCGGCACCAGCAAAAGGAGCATAAAACTGCATTGGAGCAGGATCAGCGGCAGATGCAGCAACGATAACCGTATAAGGTAAAGCACCGTTTTCTTCTAAAACTTTTAATATCTGAGCTACAGTAGAGTTTTTCTGACCAATAGCAACATAAATACAGAATACAGGGTTTCCTGCTTCATAAAATTCTTTTTGATTGATAATGGTATCAATACAAACTGCAGTCTTTCCAGTTTGACGATCACCAATTACAAGCTCCCGCTGTCCGCGACCAATTGGAATCATCGCGTCGATCGCTTTGATACCGGTTTGAAGAGGCTCCGTTACAGGCTGACGATAAATTACACCTGGTGCTTTACGCTCCAATGGCATTTCATACGTTTCACCAGCAATAGGACCTTTACCATCAATTGGCTGACCTAATGTATTAACCACACGGCCAAGCATGCCTTCACCAACTTTGATAGAAGCAATTTTATTGGTACGTTTTACTGTAGCACCTTCTTTGATTTCATCAAAAGCGCCAAGTAATACAACACCCACATTGTCTTCTTCAAGGTTCAAAACGATACCCTGCAAACCATTTTCAAACTCAACCAGCTCACCTGATTGAACTTTTGTTAAACCGTATACGCGAGCAATACCATCACCCACTTGTAACACAGTACCAACCTCTTCGAGCTCGGCCTCCGATTTAAAGCCTGACAATTGTTGTCTTAAAATCGCTGAAACTTCATCTGGTCTTACCTCTACCATAGCAGTATTTTTTGAGTTTTATATTGTAAATTTTACGCCCCACCCCTATTGGGAGCAAATTTTGCCCTATTATGGGTTTGGGGTAATTAATTTTGTTGAAATTCTTTTTTTAATTTGTTGAGCTTACCCGACAAACTTGTATCAAACTGTTTGTCGCCCACCTTAAGTATGAAACCTCCAATTAATGAAGGATCAACCTGCGTTGTTAAAATCACTTCGCCCTTTGTTGCTTCCTTTACTACCGCTTCAATCTGACTGATATTGTCTTTACTTAAAGGTGAAGAGGATGTAACTGTTGCCTTCACTACATTTTTAAGAATGTTATATTGATTAACAAATTCTTTTGCTGAAGCAAATAAAATGTTCGCACGACCCTTCCTAATCGCAATTTTGAAAAACTCAAGAATCATTTTATTTAGCTTGTCACCAAATATAGCATTCATAATATTGGCCTTTTTATCAAGACTAATAATTGGGTTCTTAAGAATCGCTTGAAGCTCAGTATTTGCTTTACAGGTATCGATAAATAACTCAATATCTGTCTTAACCGGCTCTACAATATTCTGTTCAGCCGCCAAATCAATTAAAGCTTTTGCGTAGCGCGATGCAACTTGTATTTCTGACATAATTCGATTGGTCGATTTGTTAATTTATTATTTTACAAAATTGGATTAACAAATTTTCTTAATTGAGTTTTATTTCTTTAAGCAGGTCGTTTACAAGAGCTTCTTGTTTTCCCTGATCTTCGAATTGCTTGCGCAAAACTTTCTCAGCAATCTCAATAGATAAGCTAGAAACCTGATTTTTTATTTCTGCCATTGCAGCAATCTTTTGATTAGTAATCTCAATTTTTGCTTTTTCAATAAGCTTTGCCCCTTCGTTCTTCGCTTGTTCTTTTGCATCATTAACGATCTGGTCTTTAATCTCTTTCGCTTCTTTCAAAATGATATCACGCTTTAAACGTGCATCTTTCAAAAGATCTTCGTTTTCACCAATCAATTTAGCCATTTCAGCCTTAGCCATTTCAGCTTTGGACAAAGCATCTTCGATAAAGCGTTCACGCTCATCAAGAGCCTTAACAATAGGCTTCCAAGCAAACTTACTTAGAAGGAAAAAAAGTATTAAAAAAGTAACTGTAGACCAGATAAATAAGCCCGGATCAGGAGAAACTAATGGATTTAATGCCAGTAATATCATTTGTTATAATGTTTAATAATCAATCAAAATAATAAAATAAGGCCGGCACCAATCGTGCAGGCCTTATTTTTTTAGTTTACCTGTCCTGTTCCTAAGAACGCAACAACTACAGCAAATAGTGCTACCGCTTCAACGAATGCTGCCGCGATTAACATAGCTGTTTGAATTTTAGATGCTGCTTCAGGTTGGCGAGCCATACCTTCCATAGCTTTTCCACCAATGTTTCCGATACCAATGCCTGCTCCAATTGCAGCTAATCCTGCACCAATACCTGCGATACTTCCAACGATCATAATCTGATTTTTAAATATATATTAAACAAAAAATAAATTCATATTAATGCTCAGCATGCTCTTCCACTGCCATGCCAATAAATAAGGCTGATAAAATAGTGAAAATGAATGCCTGAATAAATCCTACCACCAACTCAATCACACTGATAAAAAGTACGAATGGAATAGCGATACCTGCAACAAACACTGATTTTAAAATAAAAATCAGAGATATTAAACTCAAAATAAGAATGTGACCAGCAGTGATGTTTGCGAACAAACGAATCATTAAAGCCACAGGCTTAACAATTAATCCTACAAGTTCAACAGGAACCATTAATGGATACAACCACCATGGAACATGAGGCGTAAATACATGTCCCCAATAATTTTTATTCCCATTAACCGTAGTTAAAACAAAAGTACAAAGAGCCAACATCATTGTAACGGCGATATTTCCTGTCACATTTGCTCCCCCTGGGAAGAAAGGAACTAGTCCCAGAAGATTGTTCAACCAAACAAAGAAGAATACAGTCAGTAAATAAGGCATAAACCCTTGATATTTATGACCCAATTGAGGCTTTGCAATGTCATCACGAACGAATAAAATAATCGGCTCTAGTAAAGATTGTATTCCCTTAGGAGCTTTCCCTTCACGTTTTTTATATGATCCTGCAATCCCAATGAAAACTATTAAAAGAATAGTAACAGAGATCAGTAATGAAACAACGTTCTTGGTAATTGAAATATCCAGTGGCTTCCCATTTAAAAGCTCACCTTTGGGATCATAAGTAATAAAAGTACCATCTGCACTTTTCACTTCTGATGGATAATAGTATTTACCATGATAATTTACAAGCTTTGATCCCTCAACATTCAAAATTTCTGTACCATGATCATTATGGCCATACTTATTAGAAAGAAATATTTTCAATCCATTATCGGTCCAAAGAATTACTGGCAATGGAATATAAACATGACCAAAAAAATGCCACTCATGTGAATCAGCA
>JBIHZP010000049.1:0-7916 GCA_044231315.1 Daejeonella sp.
GTGATTAATAACAATCGCTATTATGCAGGCCCAAGAATTGACGAAATTAGACGCGTTACGCGAAGGCCAGTAGTGATAAATGAAGTGAGAAATATTCGTTCTGAAGGATATGCTGGAAGTAATAACAGACCTGAAGTGATCAGAAATGCGGATCGTGGAGGAAGCCCTGGAAATAACCCGAGACCCACACGAACAAATGATAATGAAGTAGGAAGAGGCTCAGTAAACGACAGAAATGGGGCCAATACTAATGGCAAAATAGCTGAAAGACCAGAAAACAGGCAGATTCCGGCATCTTCACAGCGTACAAACAGAACCTATGACAATCAAAGCTCACGCGAAGTGAAAAATCCGACCTCAGGAGGCATTAGTGAACCGCGACAGGGCAATATTGGTGTACAGCAAGGAAATAGCTCAGAAGCACGCCAACAAAAGCCCGCTAGAGCTCAACAGTCTCAAAGCCCTCAGCGAGTTCAAACAGCAGAACGAGCTCAAGGGACTTCAAGTGAAGAGTCTAGACCTGCACCCTCACAAAATAGCAGGACACAAAGGGAAGAACCGAGTAGAAATAACGTTCCAGCAGTTCCAGAAAGAAGCGGCAAAAACGAAAGCCGACCTGGAAGAGTTCAATAAGTTTTAATGTTTTTAAATAAAGAAACCGGCAGTTTAAGCTGCCGGTTTCTTTATTAATTTAGTTTGCTTAATGCTAATCTCATTCTTGGTATCATTTGCTGGATATCCTCCAAAGAACAAGCACCAACAGATGCTCTAAACCAGTTCACGCGACTATCAGTACCGAAGGCAGAGAAAGGCACAATGCCCATTTTAGCTTCTTTGATCAGATAGAAATTTAGATCGGTACTATTTTTCAAAACATCACCTTCGGGTGTAGTTTTGCCGATATAATCAACCTGTACAGTTAGGTAAATGGCACCCATGGGATTAATAGCATCAACGGCAAAACCATCGGCTTTCATTTGAATAATTCCTTGATAGAGTACATCCAAACTTTTCTGAATTTTAGCTTTAAAATTAGTAAGATAAGCGTTTAATTCAACCGCTTGAGTAAGGAATTTAGCTGTTGCAACCTGCTCCGGCTTTGGTGCCCAAGCACCTACATGTCCGACAATGGTTTTCATTTTATCGATCACATGTTCTGGTCCGAAAGCCCATCCCACGCGGACGCCTGTTGCGGCAAGACCTTTAGAAATTCCATCGATATAAATCACAAAGTTTTTCAACTCTGGTCTGAGGCTTACCGGATCATAATGAAAATTATCGCCAAAGGTTAAAAGCGAATAAATCTGATCATACATGATATAAAGAGGCTTTTCATCTGCTGTGCGACTCCTATTTTCTTCAATCACTAAATCGCAAATCTCTTCTAAATCTTTCTTAGAGAACATAGTTCCTGTAGGATTTAAAGGAGAGCATAAAGCAAGAAGTGTTGCTCCTTTAAGATGCGGTTTAATTTCTTCTGCTGTTGGCATAAAATTATTTGCAGCAGTAGTAATTACCGGAATCTCCTTTGCGCCCGTAAAGCGACAATAATGATTATTGTTCCAGGATGGAGTAGGATAAATTACCTTATCTCCCGGATCAATGAGAGCCATAAAAGTACCATAAATCAATGGCCGTGAACCACCTGCTACTAATATTTGCTTGTTAGTATAATCTAACCCGAAACGCTCCTTTAAAAAAGCTGACACCTGATCTCTCAAGACCGCAACACCCTCGGCAGGAGGATAATTGGTCTGGTTATCAGCATAGGCCTCCATAATTCCCGCTTTTAGCTCATCAGGGATCGGATAAATAGAAGAATCAAAATCACCAATAGTTAAATTGGCAATCTGCTCCCCTTTCCGCTTCAGCTCGTTAATTTCGCCAGCAATTTTTATTATTTCAGAACCCTCAAGGGTATGTGCTAATTTGGATATGTTCATTTATAATAGGATCTTATAATTTATTTTTAATAATATCAGGCAATTAAAGTAGCAATTGCACGGTCTACTTTCTCAAAAGTAAAACCTGACAAGACTCCATTAAAACCAGTTTGAATCTGTTCATTACATAAATTTCCAATACTCCCTTCATGGGTATGTTTAACGGATAAAGGGGCTTTAAATTCACCTTTTTCAATGGCTGAACCGACATTTTTATAGGCTTCACGAAAAGGAATTCCATTCAAGACTTGCTCATTTACCGCATCCACACTAAATAGATAGGCATACTTTTCATCTTTCAAAATATCACCTTTAATGCGAATCGACTGAAGCATGAAGGCCGTCATTTCTAAGCATTCATTTAATGATTTGAAGGCAGGGAAAAGGTTTTCCTTCAATAATTGAAGATCACGGTGGTAACCCGAAGGAAGATTAGTCGTCATCAGAGCAATCTCATTCGGAAGAGCCTGAATTTTATTACATCTTGATCGAATTAATTCAAAAACATCCGGATTTTTCTTGTGTGGCATAATGCTAGATCCGGTAGTCAATTCATCAGGAAAACTTATAAATGCAAAATTTTGATTGATAAACAGACAGGCATCCATTGCCAACTTTGCTAGCGTGGCCGCAACTGACGACATAGCCTGCGCTAAAATCCGTTCCGTTTTTCCTCGTCCCATTTGCGCATAAACCACGTTAAAATTCAAGGAGTCGAAGCCTAGAAGTTCGGTAGTCATGCTACGGTTCAATGGAAAGGAAGATCCATAACCTGCTGCCGATCCAAGTGGGTTTTTATTACATACCTTCCATGCAGCTAGCATCATTTCCATATCGTCGGTAAGACTTTCAGCATAGGCTCCAAACCATAATCCGAAGGAAGATGGCATGGCAATTTGTAGGTGTGTATATCCAGGGAGCAATTTTTCTTTATGCTCTTCACTCTGCTTAATCAGCTGATTAAAAAGGAGTTCTGTGTTTTTTACTATCTTTTGAATTTCACTTCTAAAAAATAATTTAAGATCTACCAAAACCTGATCATTACGAGATCTGCCACTGTGGATTTTCTTACCAGCCTCACCTAACCTCTGGGTAAGAAGTAGCTCAACTTGAGAGTGCACATCTTCTACATCTGCCTCAATGCTGAATTTTCCTTCCTGTATTTCTTTAAAAATTACTTTCAAGCCCGCTTGAACTTGATCGAGATCTGCCTTATCTAAAAGACCAATACTTTCGAGCATTCGGGTGTGAGCTAAAGATCCAAGAACATCAAAAGCTGCAAGCTGATTATCCAGCTCCCGATCATTACCCACTGTAAATTTTTCAACTGAATGTTCAGTTTTTGTATCTTTTTGCCAGAGCTTAGTCATTGTTTTGAATGAAATTTTTAAAATATTGTTCTTTTACACCATCCCATTCGGATCTCAAAATACTATAAAATACAGTATTTCTGATATATCCATTATGGATTTTCATGTGTTGGCGTAAAATTCCTTCACACGTTGCACCAATACCTAAGAGGGCTTGTCGCGATTGCTGGTTACGTTCATCGGCCTTGAATTCAATACGGGTGAGTCCCAAAACCTCAAAACCATAGCTCAAAATTAGGAATTTCATCGCTTTATTTAGTCCGCTGCCCTGAAAATCTCGCCCTATCCAAGTCCAGCCAATTTGTCCACGTTCATCTTTCCAAGATATCTCGGCCAAGCGCGTACAACCAGCCACCTGATTGGATTTCTTATCAATTATCACCCAGACAGCAGTAGTTTCATTGTCGCGATCTACCAATGCTTTTAGAATATATGTATTCAGTTCGCCTGATTGTGAAAGATCTTGCAGACCATAAATCCAAAGTGAATCATCATCTGCAATAAGTTGTAATGCTTCTTCATCTTCTAGACATAAAGGACGAAGTAGAACCCTATCAGACTCCAAAATTAGATTTAAATTTCTCGCCATCACACAATTTTACTGATAAGTTGAATATAAAGATCAATCCCTTCCTTTATTTCATTTACATAGATAAACTCATCAGCCATATGCGATCTTGCCGAATCACCGGGGCCTATTTTGAGTGATGGAATATCCAACAAAGCCTGATCACTAGTAGTGGGTGAGCCGTAGGTTTTTCTACCCAAAGCAATTCCTGCCACAACAATTGGATGATCTATGCTGATGGATGAAGATTTTAGGCGGGTCGAGCGTGGATGAATATCACAACTCACGTTTTGACGAATAATCCTCAAAACCTCCTCATTTTTGTAGGTATCCGTTACTCTCACATCCACGGTGAATTTGCAGATTGCCGGGACTACATTATGTTGGGAGCCAGCTTCAATTACGGTAACACTCATTTTTATCTGACCAAATAAACTTGATTTTTTTGCGAACTCATAAGTCCTGAACCATTCAATATCTTTTATTGCATTATAAATAGCATTTTCTCCCTCTTCGCGTGCAGCATGACCGGCCTTTCCATGAGAAACACAGTCGAGAACCATTAAACCCCGCTCGGCAATAGCAAGATCCATCAATGTTGGTTCTCCCACAATGGCAAATTCTAGGGGACCGAGTTCAGGGACAATCAGTTCAAGACCGTTTTTTCCAGAAATCTCCTCTTCGGCAGTTGCAGCGAGACAAAGATTATATTTTAAATTTTCCTGCTCATGAAAATGTAAAAAACATGCAATCAGTGAAACAAGGCTAGCACCAGCGTCATTACTTCCTAATCCAAATAATTTTCCTTCCTCCAAATCAGCAGAAAAAGGGTCGCGAGTATAGCCTGGATTTGGTTTTACTGTATCATGATGAGAGTTTAATAAGATAGTTGGCTTTGAAGAATCATAATACTTATTGAAAGCCCAAATATTATTCTCCTTACGATGAGTTATGACACCATGTTCTTTCAAAAAGGTATTTATCACATCAGCCGTAAGCGCTTCCTCTTTACTTAAGGAAGGCAAGACAATTAATTTCTGGAGAAGATCTAAGCTATCATCAAAAAGCGTACTATGCATTTTATTATTCTTTTTTATACAATTCGCCGGCCTTTTGAGCCGATAATTTAATTCCTTTAATCATAGACGAGCTAAAACCCTGATGTTCCATTTCATTTAATCCAGCAATGGTACAGCCCTTTGGGGAAGTAACTTTATCAATTTCATATTCTGGGTGACTATTCAACTCAAGCAAGAGGGAAGCCGCACCTTTAGCCGTTTGAGCAGCCATTCGAAGCGCATCTTCCGCATGGAAACCAATTTCAACTCCCCCTTGTGAAGCTGCACGCACAGCCCTTAAAAAGAAAGCCACCCCGCATGCGCAGAGTGCTGTAGCTGAAGTCATTAATTCTTCATTAATCTGGATTACTTCCCCTACAGTTTTGAACATCTTGCTCACCTCGTCCATATTTTTTGGCACTGCATTATCAGATGCGATGCAAGTCATTGATTCACCAATTGCAATTGCAGTATTTGGCATAGCACGTACTACTTGAACATTATTCCCAAGTTTTGCACGAATATCTGCACAGCTAACCCCAGAAATTACTGAAATTATTAAATGCTTTTTAGGATCTATTCCAGTAGAAATTTTATCTAATAAACTATTAAGTTGTTGGGGTAAGACAGCAAGAATAACAATGGATGATCCGGCAACTGCTACAAAATTATCATCACTAATAATAAAACCCTGCTGCTTTTGTGTAGACAAGAGTTGTAAATTACGACGCGTGAGAGTGATATCGCTGGGCAGACAATAATCAGACTTTACCAAGCCCTTGGCCAGTGACATGCCGATATTTCCACTTCCTAAAATTGCTATTGCCTTTGATGTACTCATGTTACTTCGTTAATTGCGTTCCAAAATTATTTTCACTTAGTGCATGCAATGAGTCAGATTTACCAATGAAGACCTCCTTCACACCCTTTTCAATCGCTTGAAAGGCATTATCTAGCTTGGGAATCATGCCTTCGTTAATAATCCCATTCTTTTTTAAATCATCATAAAAATTAGGATTTATTGATTTGATTAAGGAGCTTTCATCATTTACATCCATTAACACGCCCGCCTTTTCGAAGCAATAAATAAGTGATGTTTCATAAAATTCGGACATAGAAACTGCTAATGCAGAAGCAATTGTATCAGCATTGGTATTTAAAAGCTGACCCTTGCCATCGTGAGTAATTGCCGAAAAAACGGGGATAAAGCCTGCTTCAAGCAATTTAATTAGAGATTCTGAATTTACGGAAGTATCATCAAGATCGCCAACAAAACCATAATCAAGATCAATTTCCTGATTCTTTTCTTTGGAAAAAATCTTTTTTATAGGGCGTTTACTAGCTCGAATGATATTTGCATCAGCGCCAGTTAGTCCGATGGCGTTACATTCATAATCCTGAAGAGCGACTACTATATTTTTATTGATTAAACCGGCGTAGACCATGGTTACCACTTTTAAAGTTTCCGCATCGGTTATCCGGCGACCGTCGATCAATTTTGATTGAATACCAAGCTCGGCTGATAATTTGGTGGCCATTTTACCCCCTCCATGAATCAATATCTTGGGACCTTGCAGTTCGGCGAAATCAGATAAAAAGCTTTGCAAATGCTCTGGATTATCGATTACATTACCCCCAATTTTTATAAGCTTTAATGATTTCATTTTAGTCCCTCAAGCATGCTTTTCAATATCATCTGTGCCGACCAAACGCGGTTTGCAGCTTCCTTTATTACAAGAGAATGCGGTCCGTCTAATACTTCTGCCGAAAGCTCAAAATCGCGACGCACAGGAAGACAATGCATCACTTTAGCCTCATTCGTTTGTTCCAGCTTTTTATGCGTAATCATCCAAGATTCAGCGTCAGAAACGGTTTTGCCATAATCAGTATAAGACGACCAATTTTTAGCATACACAAAATCTGCCCCTTGCAAAGCGAGATCTTGATTGTACTCAATTTTTGCTCCTGGAGTAAATTTTTCAGCCAACTCTAGTCCTTCGGGGTGAGTGATCACAAAATCTACCATTCCTTCGGCTTGTGCTCTGCACATCCACTCCGAAAAAGAATTCGGAACAGCTTGAGGCAAAGCTTTTACATGCGGCGCCCAAGTTAAAACCACTTTGGGTTTGTCAATTTTTTTATTTTCTTCAACAGTAATCAGATCTGCAAAACTCTGTAGTGGGTGAAGTGTTGCACTTTCTAAAGAAATAACAGGCACACCACTAAACTTTACAAACTTATTGAAAAGGCCTTCGCTATAATCTTCCTCACGATCCTGCAATTTAGGAAAAGAGCGAAAACCCAAAATATCACAATATTCGCCCATTACTGCTGCTGCTTCCCGAATATGTTCAACGGTAGTACCATTCATCACTACACCATCTTCGGTCTCGAGCGCCCATCCCTCCTTGTCGAGATTCATAACCATCACGTTCATTCCTAAGTTTAAAGCTGCCTTTTGAGTGCTTAAACGTGTACGTAAACTAGGGTTCAGAAAAACCAATCCTAAGGTTTTATTCTTTCCCAAATTCTGATGGCTAAAGGGATCAGCCTTCAACATTAAAGCCTGGTTTACAGATTCTTTTAAATTAGATATATCGTTTACTGAAGAAAATAGTTTCATATTAAAATGTCAAATTGTAGGCATCTACTAATTTAATTCGATTTTTAATGCCTCTAAAAATTGATCGGCATGAGCTTTTGTTATATTTAATGCGGGTAAAAGCCTGATAACGTTCGGCTTAGCCTCTCCTGTAAAAATATGATGTTTAAAAAGCAAATTCTTCTTCACGTAGCTGTATTGCTCAGGAAGCTCTATACCTATCATTAATCCTCTACCGCGTACTTCAATAATTTGATCAAATTTCTTTAATTCAGCGATTAAATAATTACCAATAGATTCCGCATTTTTCATAAGATTGTCCTTCTCCATCACTTCCAATACCGCAAGAGCTGCAGCACAAGCTAAGTGATTTCC